>JAGGZX010000091.1 GCA_021161785.1 Candidatus Woesearchaeota archaeon
TATACAAATTTTTTGAAAGAAATTTTAAGAAATATCTCGGTGAGAAGTTTGAAGAATTTTGTATGAAGCTTGTTAAGGAAGGGCTAATAAACCTTGGTAGTTTTACAAGAATTGGAAGGCAGTGGGGTAAAATAAAAAACAAGCCTAAAGGAGAAAACACTTACGAAATAGACATACTCGCCATTAATGAAAAAACTAAAGAAATTCTAGCTGTAGAATGCAAATGGAAAAACAAAGTTAACGCTGAAAAAATCGCTAAAGAACTTGTAGAGAAACTGTCTTTTGTTGATTGGCATAAAGATAAAAGAAAAGAATCCCTAGCAATCTTTGCTAAAAGCTTTAGCAAAAAAATACAAAGCTATGATAGTAGGAAAGTCTACTGCTTTGATTTAAAAGATTTGGAGAGGATCGTGAAATAAATGGGTTTTTGGCTTTCAATTTTCATTTTTAATAATTTTGAGGTGTTTTATTGGATATGAGTTGGCATTCATAACAATTGTTTATAACTCTGGTAATAATTGCTTGGAAGTAAGCCCCAATGAAGGGTTGATCTTTGTTTTTCACATTGCTTAACAATTCTTTAGACGCGTTGCATTTTAATAACTTGTTTTTAGCAATGCCTAAGAACTGGTTTTTAACTCTTGAAGGGCTTATCAATTGCACATTAACGTGTTGCCCTAATTTGAATACTGGTTTAGAGCATTCGTCTTTGAAGATTCCGAACTCTTCAGGTTTGAATATTAAATGCTCTCCAGTTTTGAGTTCTAAGCTTTTTAAGAACTCTTTGAAAGTTTTGAAAGATTCTGACTTTAAACCTTGGCTTGGATTGTAAGGAATGTATTTTTGAAACAACAACCTTGGGTGTTTTCTTTTCGGGATGTGTTTTTTAACCCAGTTTATGAATGCTAACGCTTCATCCTTGTTAATGGATGGCATGAGCACTGGGCTTATGACAATGTCTAGCTTTAAAGCTGCTTGTTTTATTATTTCAAGCTTGTCTTCCAAGTCAAATTCTTGCTTGTATATTAAAAAAACTTTTTCAGGGTTTAACGTGTCTATGGTAACGTTCAACCTGTCAAGGCCTGAATCTATTAGTTCTTGAACAAGGCTTTGCGTTAAGGATTGCAAGTGACAGTCAATGCTTGTTGTAGCGTTTAAAGATTTTAAGTCTTTAACAAGTTCTGGTAGTTGTTTATATAGCAAGATATCTCCATGGCTTAACAAGTGTGCTTGAACAGGGTGTTTTTTTAAGCGTTTAAGCTTGGAGAATTCTTCAACAATGTAATCGCTTGGTATCGTGAAGTCATTAGTTTTTTCAATGTCAGAAACCCAGCAGTAAATACAGTTTAAATTGCAACCAGTGATTGGCTTTACTTCTATAAGGTTAGAGCACCTGTCTGTAAGCCCTATGAAGTCAACACCCATTATTGGAGTGGGTTTTTTTAAAGTGTAAAGCGTTCTTTTAAATCCATGCCTTGTTATGATTTCAGAGCTTACATTGAAGGATTGCATGTGCTTGGTTATGGTTTCGTGTTTAAAGATTTTTTTGTGAATGCTTGCAATTTAAACAGTTTCAAGCTTGGTAAAGTTTTTAAAACAGAAGTGTTTACTAATTGCATGATCACGTTTGAAGCCTTGTTTGACGTTTTAAGAGCTGAGAAGAGTTCTCAAGAACTTCAAAAGTTGGAACCTGATTTTTATGAACAAGTAGCTAGTTATATTAAGGACAAGCAAGATTTTTTATTGTTGAAAGCGTCTCAAGTGCTTAGCAGTGTTGAGCTTGAAAAGGAAAAGCAACAGTTAAAAAACATTAAGCGCATGGTTAGGGATATCTATGACAGGAGGGTTTTCAAGATCGCGTTGCTAGCTTTGAATGCTTCTCGCATAGGTTTAGAGTTGATTGACTTGTCTCCTCTTTTAGAAGTTGAAAAGTCTTTATTTTCAAAACTGTATGCAGCGTTTAAGAATGAGCGAGACTTGTTACTGTCTAAAACAATTGAAGCATCTTTTGAAAGTTCTTTAAAACCTGGTTTTGAAAATTCTGTGCATGGTTCTCAAGAAAGTGTTGGTTCAATTAGTCAAGGCGCTGAGCAAGGCGTTGAGCGAAGTGCTAGTCAAGGTGCTAGTCAATTTAGTAATGAAGAATTGCATACTGATTTGCATAGCCAAGAACATTCTGAAGACTTAGTTGTTGTGAAATTCTTGCAACAAGTGCCTAGGTTTGTTGACAGTCAAGGCAATGTTTTAGGACCTTTTGACATTGACGATGTTGCTGCAATTCCTAAGCCTATCGCCGAGGTTTTGATTGAAAAGCACAGAGCTGAAATGTTTTTAGAATGAGTTAAGTGCTTATGAATGGATAATCAATGCTTGTTCGTGCTTGTTGTTGAGAGGCATATGCATGAACCTTGACAATGCAGGGTTTTTAAACATTGTTGATTTGGAAGTTGCAAAGCCTAAATTGTTGAGAGCTGGCAGTATTGGTTTTCAAGCTTTAAAATTTGCGAAAAGCCTTGTAAAGGTTGGTGTTAAAGCTTCAGATTTGATTAACAAGGTTGAAGAATTTATTTTAAAGCAAGGCGTTTCACTAGCATTCCCAGTGCAGGTTAGTGTTAACAACATTGCAGCGCATTTCTATGCTTCCAAGTTTGAAGGCGTTGATCACGAGTTTGCACTAGGAGATGTTGTAAAGATAGACCTTGGTGTTTGTGTTGACGGGTTTTTGTCAGACACTGCTAGCACTGTTGTTATTGAAAACCAGGAAGGTTTTGAATTGAAAAAAGCTTCTGAAAATGCTTTGAGAACAGCTTTAAAAATGGCGAAGCCTGGAACTCTTGTGTCAGAGATTGGAGAAGCTATTAGTTCAGAGATTGAAAGTTTAGGTTTTAAACCTGTGAAGAATCTTTCAGGTCATGGGTTGGGCTTGTTTAACGTGCATACGAGTCCTTCAATTCCAAATTATAATAACAAGTCACAATTAGTGTTGCAGGAGAACATGGTGATAGCTATTGAGCCTTTCTCTACTAACGGTGTTGGTCTTGTCAAAGAGCAGGGCAGTGCGCAAGTGTTTATCATAAACCCTGCAGTGAATGCTTTTTTAAGAACTAGTCAAGCTAGAAAGGTTTTTGAATTTGCAAAAACGTTTAAAGGTTTACCTTTTGCAAAGCCTTGGTTTTATAACAAGTTTTCAAGAGTTGAGATAGCTATTGGTTTTCAAGAATTAATTGCTAAACAAGTTTTTTATGGGTTCCCACCGCTTGTAGAGGTTGGTAATGGCTTAGTAGCTCAAGAAGAACACACAGTGATTGTTAGAGAAAGCCCTATTGTTACTACAAAGCTTGACGATTAGCTTGTTAATAAAGAATGCCTACGACTACACGTCTTAATTGTTCGCAACGCACTTTTTCTGGATCTGTGTAAGCATTGTTGTCTCCTTTGAATTTGAAATAAACACCTTTCTCGTCAAACCCTTTTTCAATCACTCTGTGTATAACAACTGTTTTTGCAATGTTTGAGTAATAGCTTACAATGTCTCCTGGCTGTATGTCTGTACAGTTTGCTTTTATTTCTATTGCAATGCTTTCTTCATCTAGGGTTGGGTCCATGCTGTTCGTGTTTGTAAACACTGCCCATTCAGGATTGTCTAAGTTTATTATTACTTTGTCTCTTAACACTTTTATCTGGTTTTCTTTAATCCTGTCTTTGGGTGAAGGTTTTTCTTCTGGCTTGTAGAAAATGCTTTTAGCTGTTTGTATTGCGCGTTGCTGTTTTTGTTGTAATTGAACAAGTTGTAATTGCAACTTGTTATTACCAGTATTGCTTTGACTGTTCGGGTTTGATGTGTAAGTTGCTAGTGCAAACCCTAAGGCGAATGATGTGAAGTATAATGCTATTAGCATTGCTAGTGTTGCTAGTGTTACCTTGTTTTGGCCTTGCTTTTTCTTGTTAAAGCATTGCATTTTGATCATGTTTTTAACTACAACCCACAATATATTTTTACTGTTGAGTAGTGACTTCTTAATGTTTTGGTTGTTTTACTGCTTTATAAATTTTTCGGTAGAATTATCACTGTGCAGTGGATAATAGAAATATAGTAAATAATAAAAATCAAGGCAATAAAAAACAAAGCTTTTCAATCATTCTACAAACTCTTCCAGTTGGAAAGAACCAAAAACTTGCAAGCTGTGATGTATAAATTCTAACTCTTTATCCTTAGGAATCACAGCTCCAGCTGCTAGTTTATGACCTCCAAGCTCGCCGTTAACAGCTTCAACAGGTATTTGCAGTAAAGACCTAACATTCAAGCCTTGCAAAGGCTTGGATCGTAAACTCTTACCAACGCGAACAGAAACCTTGACAGTGCCATCAATATTATCTGCCAAGCCCATGACAAACCAGTACTTTGCGCCAACACTGTCAGAAGCAAGCATTGAAGTCACTGTTCCAATGATTGTTGGCTCAATATTGCTACCAGCTCTAAAAGCTATGAACTTGTCATTTTTAAACACGTGCTCACTGCTCTTCTTTAAAGCAGTGTTTAAAAAGTTTAAAGCATTCAACAATTCTCGCTTATAAGCTATTAACAAGCCTTCAGCTTGTTTTTCAGCTTTAGAATTACCTAAACAAGCAGCAATGCCTATTAAAGGCTTGTTCAACCTGCCGCAAGCATTAACAACAGTTGCGAACTCTCTAGCATCGCTGAAAACAGAGTTCCTGCCAAGGATTTTGTATTTCTCAACAATTAAGTCAGAATAATCACTGTTCTGCTTGTTAGCAGCCATTAAAACAGCTGTTGTGAACCTGTCCTTCTCTGCAGCTGTCAAGTCTTTAAAAAAACGCCAACCATTACTGTTAACAGGATTCACTCCAATGCTTTGCAAGAATTGAACAACAGAGCTTTCAGAACCAGTAACGCCTGGAATAACAATGTCCTTGCTGTGCTGTAAAACCTTTACTAAAGGTTTAGACTCAAGCCAGAACAAGTTTAAACCTTTCTCAACACTAATCAAGCCTTGACTTACAGCTTCTTGAAGTATTTCCAAGTTTAAACCTTGAAACCTGGGCTTGTCTTGCAAGTCACCTATAGCTCCAATGATTGCTAAATGCGCTGTGTTAATGTTTTTGTTAAACGCTTTAGCAAAGTAATGGCAAACACCTGCACCGCTCAGCTCTTCATCCAAGCCGTAAAGCTTTGAATTAACAACCACAAGGTTTTCCAAGTTTAAAAGAGATTTATCATCAACTTCGTGATGGTCTAGAACAATGACTAATTTATTATGCTTTGCTAAAGCACTAACAACTTTTAAGTTGCTACCCAAATCACTGAAGATGTAAACCTTGTAATGCTCTTTCAAAAGCTCTTGAATGAAAAACTTGTCTACTTGTTGGACAATTGTCAAGTTGTAAGCAATGCGCAAGGTTTTGAAAAGTTTTACAAGGATTGAAGCACTGCACAAGCCGTCAGCATCAAGGTGTGATATCAAACGCACAATTCTAGGCTTAGATTTTTTGAAAGATTCAACAGCTTTAAACACTGCGGTTTTAAAACCGTTAACGTCTCTAGCCATTGTTTAAACACCTATAACAAGAAGTTTAGAATAAAAAATTTTCTAGCTAACTAAAAGCTTTACTTGTTCTAAGTTGTACTTCCAATCCTTAGGAAGTTTTCCCACGCGCTTGTAATACTTGACAAGTCTTAAAATCTTACTCTCAGTTAATTGCAATCCACGCTTAGCAGTCATGTCATGCTTGTTATTGTCAAGGTGTTGTTTGACACGCACAGCTTTTTTAAGCAGTTCTGCAAGGTCTTCAGGAAGTTCTGGCAGTAATTGTTTTTCAGCCAAAATTTTCGTAATGCTTTTTCCAGTGATAACTTTCACGTCTGGAATTCCATACACATCTCTCAACTTAATGCCAATCTTAGAAGGTGTTAAACCTTCCTTTGCAAGCTTTACAACTAGTAATTCAACCTCTCTAGCAGAGTATTGCATCCAGACTGGTTTCTTCTTAACAGCTGGTTTTGTACTTCTAGACTTGCCTTTCTTGTGAGAGTAAAGCCTTGCCATTATGCAAGGAGTGTTAAACAACCACTTATAAATTTTTCTGAGCTTGAGTTAACCTTGATCGCTTGCTTGATTGCTTGAAGGTAATGTTTTCATTGTTATTGTGCGTTCAACAAGCTTGTCATTAACTATTGTTTTAAAAACGATTTTAACATCTGCAACACTGCCTGGTTGTAAGCAATACTTGAATGATTCATTAATCTGCTTAACACTGCGCTTAGGGAACAAGTCTAGGTTTATAACTCCGAGTTTAAAACTTTGCGAACTGTTAGGCATTGACAAAGAAGCATTGGTTAGCAGCGACTGGTTTGACTGATTTGGTGAAGGTGTTATAATAAAAACGTCTAGAGAAGCGTTTTGCAAGTCAATACCCCTGTTAGCTATGAATCCTTGTAATTGAAGGCTACAATTCTCTAAGCGAACATCAATGTTAGATGCTAGTTTAAAAACTTTTAAACCAATAGCTGCAGGGTAAAACACTGCAATTAATAATAACAAGATAGTTGTTAAGAGTAAAACGTTTAAAAACAAGCCAAACTTTGAAGTATCATTAAGAACGAAGTTTAAAGAACGCAAGAAATGCTTGTACAAAGCATGAATAATGATTATTAACACTGCTGTAAGGATTATGAACACTGGGAGCGTGGCAACAATTGCTAACAACAAGTTTAGCTCTTTTGAGACTTGTAGAAAAACAGTTTTTAAAACATTAAACACTAAAACCGTGCACACCAAGATTAAAGCAAAGCTTAAAAGAACGTTAACCCTGTGGTTTAGAGCTTTCATGAATATCCCCATAAAAATTGGATGGGCCCAACGGGATTCGAACCCGCGACCCCTCGGTTAAGAGCCGAGTGCTCTAGCCGCTGAGCTATGGGCCCTTAACGCGATAGGATTGTTTAAAGCTTTAAAAATTTTTGTTTACAATTTAGAAGAGTTTTGAATAAACAATAACTGGAACTAGAATTTTAGACCAAGATTCAAAATGGTTGTTTTCAAGCATTGATTTCAATTCAAGTCTTGAGACAAAAACATGGTTATGGACTTCTCTAGGTTCAGGCTTAACATTGACATTGCTTTTTAAGTCTAACTTGTAAACAATGCCGAAATGCACAGAGCCAACACTGTTTGAATCATCATTGATAAAACCCACAAGTTTTAAATCCTGTTTTTTAACACTCAAGCCGAATTCTTCTTCAAGCTCTCTAATCATTGCTTGCTCAATACTTTCTGGATGTTCAACATGACCACCAACTCCGATGCTGTAAAGATTGCGCAACCTTTCTTCTTTGTAAGAAGAACTGCTAACTCTTTGATAAACCAAAATATTGTCTTGTTTAAAAACAACAACGTAAGGTATTAATTGTTTCAAACTAGGATCAAGCTCTGCTTTTTCACGGTCAAAATAAAACGTGTTGCTAGCCCAGTCAATATTCGCTTTCCTTGCAATTTCTAGAGAAATAAAACCTTGAAAGTAATGCTTTGCAAACAATTCACTGCGTTTTTTCACTAAGATCTTCAATGAAACCACCTTTAGCAATTAACGCCCGGGGTGGGATTCGAACCCACGCAGGGATAAACCCAAGTGGCTTAGCAGGCCACCGCCATACCGCTAGGCGACCCGGGCTTAAAGCTTAAGCTTAACAAAGCATTCAAAAAAAGGTGTTTCAGTTGGAATTTAAAAAATGTTTCGCTTGGAATTCGTGCTTGAGAGAACTTGAAAATTTTGTTGAAAACAAGTGAATGTTTAATTCTAACAGTTGCAGCCAATTCAAAAACCGAAAACTTTAAATATAAGTTATTGCATTCCTTTATAAAATTTTCGCATTTTTTAATGGTTGCATTTAAAAAATTTATTGAAAAAAATAGGAAAAAAATGCAAGAAGCCACAGATCATGATTCAGGAGATTTGCGATATCGCCGCCAGTTTTTAAGTTTGTTAAAAACAAAGCTTCAAACACTAATGCTTAAACAAGAATTCTATCCAGAGATAAATCATAACTAAAAACCTTGCGGAGGTGTTGTCATGCAAAGCATGTATGTCAAGAGGTGTCCAGAGTGTGGAAGCGTTAATTTGTATTGGAATCGTGAAAAAGGAGAGATTATTTGCAGAGACTGTGGACTAGTAATTGAGGAGAAAATGATAGACCTTGGCCGTGAGTGGCGCGAGCTTGATTCTGAAAGTTCTGAACACAGGAGGCGTGCTGGAGCACCACTAACTTATATGCAGTTCGATCAAGGCTTGGGAACTGAGATTGGTACAAAGAAAGACTTGTTCAGCTTTGGCAGTAAAAAGAAGAACAAGTTTTTCAGACTTAGAAAGTGGCAGCAACGCGTCAGCACTGCTATTGAAAGGAATTTAAAGCTAGCGCTTGCAGAGTTAAGAAGGGTTTCTAGCTATTTAAAAATCCCGAGCGCTGTTGAAGCAGAAGCTAGCAGGATTTACACCCTAGCTGCTCAGAAAGGTCTTGTGCGCGGCCGAAGCATGGAAAGCGTTGTAGCTGGAGCTTTATACGCTGCTTGTCGCCGTCACGACGTGCCAAGAACTCTTGACGAGATTGCAGAAGCTAGTAGGATTGACAAAAAAGAAATTGGAAGGACTTACAGGTTCATAACAAGAGAGTTAGGAATCACGATATTACCCAGTAATCCTGTGGATTACATTGCAAGATTTGCAAGCACTCTAGGCTTAAAACCTGAAACCCAAAGCAAAGCTATTGAGATCATTGAAAAAGCGCAAAAGATTGAATTAACCTCTGGTCGGGGGCCTACGGGTATAGCGGCAGCAGCTTTGTATGTGGCAGCCTTGATTAACGGTGAGAAAAAAACACAACGCGAGGTTGCAGACGTTGCAGGCGTTACTGAAGTAACGATTAGGAACAGGTACAAAGAATTACTTGAAAAGTTAGATCTTGAAAAAGAGATGAAAAAAGTTAAGCGTAGAGAGGAGATCTTGTTAAAAGCTAAGCGTAAGAAAAAGAAGTAAGTCTTTTGATTTTTTTATTGTTGCTTGTTTTCTTGTTGTTCAATTTTTTTAACTACAGGTCCTTGAGGCGTGTCATCAACATAAAACCCTAAAGATTTAATTTTATGCCTTAACATGTCAGCTTTTTTGAAATCCTTCTGCTTTCTAGCTTGCTCTCTTTGCTGTACAAGCTTCAAAACTTGTTCAGGGATTTTAACTTGTTCTGGGAAATCAACAATTCCTAAAACACTGTCAACAAATTTGAAGAATTCTAAAACCTTACCTGCTTGTTGCTTGGAAAGCTTTCTTGCAGTGACGTAAGGGTTTAGCGTTCTTAAAAGCTTGAAAACTGTTGCTAAGGCTTTTGGAGTGTCGAAATCATTATTCATGGCTTGTTCAAACTCTGTTAGTGATTGTTCCACAATGTTGTCAATGTTTATTTCTTCTAAATCTTGACTTGAATTGCAATGCTTTAACGCTTGTAAAAAGTTTTTAATTTTTAACACCTTCTCCTGGGCAAGTTTTAATTGTTCAGGGTTGAAATCAATAGGGCTGCGATAATGTGTTGAAACCACAAACATTCTAATTTCTTGCTTTGAATACGTTTTCAATAATTCTTTAATCGTTACAAAGTTTTTCAAGCTTTTACTCATTTTTTCTCCTTTAACGTTTACAAACCCGTTGTGCAACCAGTAATTAACGAACGGTTCTTCACCAGTAATGGATTCAGCGATTGCTATCTCACATTCATGATGTGGAAATATTAAATCTAAACCACCGCCGTGTAAATCGTAATGATTGCCAAAAACAGTCATGGTTATAGCTGTGTCTTCAATATGCCAGCCTGGACGTCCATTACCAAAAGGAGCAGGCCAGGAGGGCTCGTTAGGTTTTTCAAACTTCCACAAAGCAAAGTCTTGAGGGTTGCGCTTTTCAGAGCTAACAGCAACCCTAGCGCCTGCTTTTAATGATTCTAAACTCTGCCCTGAAAGTTTTCCATAGCTAGGGAATTTTGAAATGTCAAAGTAAACCCCATCATTAGGGATTATGTAAGCAATGCCTTTGTCAAGCAAAATTTTAACCTGTTGTTTTATAGCTTCTACAAACTCGGTTGCGCGAGCATATTGATTAACGCTGTCAACGCCTAAAGAATTCATAGCTTCAAAGTAAGCTTTCTCAAATTTTTCAGCAATGCTCTTCCAAGAAACGCCTTCCCTGTTAGCTTTTTCAATGATTTTATCGTCAATGTCAGTAATGTTTTGTAAGTAGTACACATCGAAATACTTGGCAAGCCATTTAGCTATAACGTCAAACACTATATAGCTTCTAGCATGACCGAGGTGTGGTTCATCATACACTGTGGGCCCGCAGACAAACATGTTCACCTTGCCTTGTTGTAAAGGTTTAAACAGTTCTAGCTTTTTTGTTAACGTGTTGTAAACTTTTAACCCTTCAGCAGCAAGCATTTTAAGCCTTGAACAGAGAAAACATTTAAAAAGTTTTACCTGCTTAAACAAAAGTATGCCTAGCACAAGTTCTAAAAACTCTAACAAAACGCAAAGCCAGTTGTTAAAACAGGTTATTATCATTAGGAGAGACTTAAAACTCCCTAAAGGCAAGCTAGCAGTTCAAGTAGCGCATGCTAGCTTACAAGCAACGCTTAAAGCTTTAACAAAAAACAAACGCACAGTCAAAAAATGGCTTTCTCAAGGAGCGAAAAAAGTTGTTGTAAAAGCTGAAAATTTAGAAGAATTACAAGCATTATATGAAAAAGCACTAAAGCAAGGATTAACAGCAGCACTTATTAAAGATGCAGGACTAACAGTTGTCAAGCCAGGAACAATCACAGCACTAGCCATAGGCCCAGACCTAGAAGAAAAAATCGACGAAATAACAAAGCACTTAAAATTAGTGTAAAAAGTTAAGAAAAATTTTCAATCATGAATTTTTTATTTTTGATTTGAACTATAATGTCTCAAAATAAACTCCTTTATAA
>JAGGZX010000068.1 GCA_021161785.1 Candidatus Woesearchaeota archaeon
AGCTTTAAATCATCAACATGGTTTGCAATGACTTGTAATAAATCCTTCCTGTAACCCTCCAGTAATTCCTGCTTTACAAAACTGTTAGGTTTAAGCTTGGCTTTGATCTTAAGCAACAATGCTTTCTCAGAATTAGTTAATGACAAGTTTAACAATTGCGTTGCTAAAAACCTTAAAGCGTCACCACTAGCAGTGTTCAAGTTAATTGTTAAATCCCTCCTCGGAACGCCGTAAAAGATTACATACTTCACAGTTTCTGGAAGGTCTAAACCCCTAGCCAAGGGAGATCTTGAATGCGCAATGCCTATTAACACGTCATACTCTGCTTTAGCAAATTTTTCAATCACGTCTTTACTTAACTTTTCAGCAAAAAACGCTTTAACACCTGCTCTTGAAAGCTTTTCTTGCAAAGTTTTAGCAGTTTCTTTGCCAAAAATCATTGACACAAACACTAAACCGCCAGAACCCATGAATTTTACAATGTCAACGCAGGATTTCACTAGCAGGTCTTGACTTCCATCTTCAATGATCTTGTAAATGTCTTCTATGTTCCTCAAGAATAAAGGATTGTAATTGAAAGTGAAATCTAAAACCTTTGCTAAAACCTTGGTTTTAACATTTTCAGTTCTAAAAGCTGTAGCGCTTGAAAGCACTACTTTACCTAGATAGGTTTTTAATTCATTAAAACGTTGCTCTTCTTCAATGCTTAAAGATTGTTTTAAAGATTTCTTGGCGAGTGTTAAAAGTTCTGGCCCAGCACCTATGAGTTGCATGATAGCGTTGATTATCTTACCAGCTTTCACTAAGGAGTCAACATCGTCTACGAAGACATAATCAAAACTAGTGAATGATTCATAATGCTTTATTAAAAACTTGTCAGTTGTTAAAATAATACAAGATTTAAAACCATTAGCTTTGCATTGTTGTAACGCTTCAAAGAATGCTTTCTTTTCAGACTGCTTCATTAAAAAATGATACGCAAGCACGTTTACGTTACTAAATTCTTCAAAACCTTTATTTGCAAGCATTTGTTGGAATTTTAACAAGTTATTCTTAACCATGTCCACCATTATAGAACTTGGCAGTATGTAATAACAGCTATTATTCTTTAAAGCTAAGTACAAACTAGCAATTGTTAAGAAAGAAGTCTTCCCAACACCTGTGGGCGCAGTGATTGCAAAGTTTTGTTTTAACAATAAGCGTTTAGCCCAAACTTCTTGTAAAGACCACATGCTAGTATAAGACATTTTAAACAATGTTTTAAAAAAGTCTAGTTCAGACTCAATGTTTAACAATTTAAAAAACAAGCCTTTCTTAGGCTTTAAACTGAGTTGTTTTAAAGCTTTAACATGTTGCTTTAATGTTAAAGGCTCTGCTAAGCATTGATTGCAAACACTTGCTTTGCAAAGCCTTTCAGACGTTATGTCTTGATCGCAGTTAGGGCACAAGTTTTTAAACACAACGCTTACAGTGTCACGTCTCGCGTTTTTAGAATCCTTGCCTTGCAAAGAGATTGCCATAACGTTTAGTAGTGTTTCAATCTTTAAAAACGTTTCACAACAAAATTTTTAAAGCATTAGCAAACCCTTGCAATTCATGAGCATGGTTGTAACTTTAAAAGTAATGCCTTCAGGCGTTGACGTTGACTTGCAAGCATTGACTAGTAAGGTGTTAGGAGTTATTAAAGAGTTATACCCTAAAACTGAGACAAGGGTTGAAGAGCAACCCATAGCTTTCGGTTTGAAAGCTTTAATCATAAAATTCGTGATGCCAGAAACTGAAAGCACTGATGCCGTGGAAGAAAAAGTTAGAAGCATTGAAAACATTGAATCAGCAGAAGTTATTGACTTGAGAAGAGCTGTGGGTTAAGCGTTAATCAGCAACCAGTGTTAAGCATTTGACAGTTTTTTAATAACTTCCTTCACAGCTTCTTCATCAGCGTTAGTTTTAACACCTGTATTGCTGAACAAGGTTCTAGAAGCTTTAAAACCTCTAGCTTTAAGTTCTTGAACAATTGATTCAATACTTGGAATTCTTGAAAGCTTTTCAACACTTGCAACGTTGTGAACGTCAACAAATCCTAAACTGTTAACACTCGCTTCCAATAACAAGTCATTCAGAAATTTCACAGCTTTGTCAAAGTTTAAAATTTTTGCAAACCTAAGCATTGCTTTGAGGAATTCTTCATTGTTTAAAACACCAACCCATAAAGGACCATAACCTTGAACATGTTTTTCAACAGTTACAGGTTTTAACTGTTCATCTACAAGCAAGTGTTGACTCACAATTTTATCACATAAAAATTTACTCTTAACGATTTTAAAGAAAACCCTGTAATAATGCTTGCTCCAGTAACTCATCACTGGTTGTAAAGCTTTGCCATACTGGCAGCCTATCAGCTGCGCTTTCCTTATCAAAATCCTCAAGCCAGCTTCGTGTTTCAAATAATTCTTTAAAGGTAAAGCCCAATAAGCACGTTTACAAGTTTTTGGATAAGCACCAGCAAGCACTGCTGTGTCAGTAGCTGTCACTGCTAACAAACTGTTACAAGACTTTATTGCAACATCAAGATAAGGGTTTGGAGTTCCAAACGGGTCAATGTCCACGTAATGGAAAGGTTTAAACGTTGTTAAGAACAAGTCAGCTTCCAAGCAGTAAATATGTGTTTTATCCTCAAACTTTTTCAATTCAGGATTTGAAACTTTCAAACTTTTAAAAATTTGCTTCATCACCTTGCAAGCGTTAGGGTTTTTATCGTTTAAAAATAATTCATCCACAACTTCTCTAGCTTCTAAGAGTATTCTAAAACCCCTAACACCACTAGCAGCTAATGGCAAACCAATTTTTAAACCTTCAATTTTTTGATTTAAAAATTTAAACGCTTTCAAAGCAAGTATTGTCAAGTCGCGATTAAAAACCATTTCTGGATTGTAAAACACTTTCATAGCCTTGCGAGGAACGCCTTCATGCCTTGGAAGTTTAAAACTTAAAGCACCTTCTTGAATGCTTACAAAGTTAATCTGTCTAACACCAGGCTTCATGAAAAAATGTTTTTGCTAAAAGTTAAAAATTTTACTATGCTCAACCATTAATCATTATACATGCAGGCCATGTGCAGGCAAGTCATGCAAGCAAGCACTAGTCACTAGACAACCATGCATAAAGCTTTTAAAAGCACTAAAAACTTACAAGCTTATAAAAAATTATGAGCTGCAAAGCAAAAATTACAATTTCAAAGCAATAAAGCTTTTAAATACCCAGCAATTGCCAAAGCTTGGTGTTAAAAATGGCTAAGGAAAAATTAGACATTGAAAAACTACCAGGAGTTGGAGCTGCAACTGCTGAAAAACTCTTATCAGCAGGTTATAGCGACTTGTTAAGCATTGCAGTGGCAAGCCCTGGAGAACTCATAGACGTTACAGGCTTAACAGAAACAGCTGCTAGAAAGATCATCACAGCTGCTAGAGAAATGCTAGACATGGGTTTTGAATCAGGCTTAGACGTTCTTGAAAAGAGAGAATCAGTTATAAAGCTTAAAACGCCTTCAGAAAACCTTAATCGGCTTTTAGGCGGAGGTTTTGAAACAGGAGCAATTACTGAAGTTTTCGGTCCTTACGGCAGTGGTAAAACCCAGATCGGCCATGTATTAGCAGTTGCTGTTCAGAAACAACTACCAGGGAGTTATGCAGTGTTTATTGACACTGAAAACACTTTCCGCCCGGAAAGGATTCGCCAAATAGCAGAAGCTTTCGGCCTAGACCCTGATGACGTGTTAAGCCATGTTAAAGTTGCAAGAGCTTACAATTCTGACCATCAAATGCTCCTGGCAGAAAAAGTTGAAGACTTAATAAAAAACGAGAAGATTGACGTAAAGCTAGTAGTTGTTGACAGCTTGACAGCTCACTTTAGAGCTGAATTCATAGGTCGCGGCACCTTGGCTGAGAGACAGCAAAAACTTAACAAGCACATGCACACCCTGGCAAGAACTGCTGACGTTTACAACCTATGCGTGTATGTTACAAACCAGGTCATGGCAAAGCCTGACGTTTTCTTTGGCGACCCTACAGAAGCAATTGGTGGCAACATCGTTGCTCACAACAGCACTTTTAGAATTTACTTGAGACGCGGCAAGAAAGACACAAGAGTTGCAAAGCTTGTTGACAGTCCAAACTTGCCAGATGGAGAAGCAATTTTCCGCATCACAGAAGAAGGTATTAGTGATGTTTAGAAAAAAAGCTTAAACCAGCATAAAGATATGTTTTCAAGATTTAAAGCATTTACTTTACACAACCAAGATATTTATTTATAATCTTCTTTTTTATTTTAAACACCTTCTTTATAATATTTCTTCCTTGTTCAAAATCAACTTTTTCGCCATAGTAATTTATGCTGTTTCTTATCCATCTTAACCTATCAAATTCTTCATAATCAAAATCTTCAAGGATATTTTTTAGAAGTTCTCCAATGCAAATATGGGACACAACTTTATAACCCTTCAAAACACACAAAGCTTCTAAAACCTCTCTTAAAGAATCATAAGCTAGGGAAACATAAGCAGAGATATTTCTCGCGTTAATATTAGCTGTTTTTACAGCTTCTTCTTTAATGTTTGACATTTCAATAAGTGATTTAACCAATTCTTCATCCACTCTTTTCTTCTTTATGAGACCTTTTCTAAAGCATTCATCTAAATCCATTTTATCTTGCCTTGGATAGTTATACCGTTAACAATGTTATTAACGAGGTGTTTATTCTTTAAATCCTTAATGTTTTTTACTATAAAAAGCTGTATCTTTCTTTTAATAAGCCTTTCAAATTTTTTAACGTTAAGAAGTGCTGTTTTTTCTGAAATAATTAATAAATCAAAATCGCTAGTTTCAGTATCCATGCCAGAAGCGCAAGAACCAAACAACACTATAGTAGGTTTTAGATAAAACTTGTTTAACTCTTTAAGCAATCCAGACTCTTTAAGTTTTCTTATATTGTAAAACACTTTAATATCCCTATACAAA
>JAGGZX010000022.1 GCA_021161785.1 Candidatus Woesearchaeota archaeon
ACATTAAGCCATAATCTTTATAAAATCAAAAGTTTTTTGTTTTAACGTTATGACAACGCCAGAGCTTTTGGAAAACATTCCAATGCACAAAGAGGTTTGCTTGTTAGAAGATCCTATCATGTTCAGGTTTAAAGGTTTTATAAATCTTTCAAAGCTTTACAATGACGCTGTTAGTTTTTTAGAGGATAGAGAGTTCACGCTTTATGAGAAGAAGCATAAAGACAAGCCAGACTTGCTTTATAAAGAGGTTGACATAAAGCTTAGGGCTGAGCGTAAGGAGAGTGAGTATGTGTTAGACATTATAGAGGTAGAAATCCATATTAACGAGTTTGAAGCTCAGAACAAGTCTGGAGAACTTGCTGGTAAGGGCTTGTTAGAAATAACTATTACTCCTTGCTTGCATTTAGACTATTTGGGAAGGTTTAAAAGCTCTGGCTTGAGAAAGTTTTTCGGAAGTATTTATCACTGGTTTATGAACAAGGAAGTGTTGGAAAAGTCTGCAAAGCCTTTAGTAAATACTTGTTTACAACTCTTAGAAGTTTTTAAGAGAGATTTAGGACTGGCTGCTAGCATTAAAGCCTAGACAAAAAGCTTAGAGGTGTTTACATGCCTGAGTGGCGTTTGATAAGCAACGAGCACGTGATTACTTATCAAGGATTTATAGACGTGCACAAGCTTTACGAGTTCATAGACAAATGGTTTAAAGATCATGGTTATGAGGTTGAGCGTTTAGAAACTGAAGAGCAAGACTTGCCAGAGGGCAGGCAGGTCATTATTGATTATCGCGCTGTTAAAAAACTCACTGATTACGCTGCTGTTGGCATCTGGACTGGGATTAAAGCTTTCAATTTGAAACCAGCTACTGTGGAAGTGCATGGTCACAAGTTAAACGTTTTTAAAGGAAAGGTTAGTGTTTCTTTCAAGCCTTGGCTGATAACAGATGTTAGGGAGCGTTGGCAAGGCATACCTTTGTATTACGTGTTGCGCAGCATTCTTGAAAAAGTGTTGTTCAAGTCTCACAATTCAAGGTTTAAAGACATTGCTAGGAGAGACCTTGAAACTGTTGAGCTTGAAGTGAAAGCGTTTTTTAACATGAAACGATTTTTACAATAGTTTTAAAAACTGTTTTGAATTCTTGCATTTCAAGCCCGGGTCGCCTAATCCGGTATGGCGCTGGCCTTGAGAGCCAGTGGGCTTTGCCCCTTGTGGGTTCGAATCCCACCCCGGGCGTTTAAAAGCTTGGATTTGTAAAGAATTGTAACCTAGAAATTCGCATAAAATTTTTAAATGCTTGTTCTAAAGAATGCGTATGGCGCGTGGCCGTCCAGTTGGAAGCATTGTTAGAAAGCGCATTGCAGAGATCTTAGCAATGCTTGGGGAAGCTCATGGTTATGTGATTTACAAGCATTACAAAGCATTGTTTCCAAAGGTTAGTTTGAGAAACATTTATTACAACTTACGCAAAGGCGTTGAGCTTGGAGAGTTTGTGGTTGTAAAGCAAGAGCTTGAGCAAGGCGTTTTTTCTTGGGGCTTGTCAGCTAGAAAGGTTTATTACAAGCTCGGCAATGTCAAGCCTGTGGTCAGTCAAAAGGTTAAGTCTTACTTTGAAAGTTTGAACCGTGAGAAATCACAAAGCATGTGAATGTTGAACAAGTAGCTGCTTTAGTTTTAGGGTTTTATGTTTTTCATGTTACGTAGCAATGTTTTAACATGTTTCAAAAAATTACTTGCTAGTTCAACAACATATTCTGCTTCTTCTCTGTTAGCAAGTCGTCCCCGATATTGGACTTCATGCCGTTCTAGTCTTATCCTGTCAATCTGGTCTAAAAACTCTTGAAGTTTCACATCTTAATATAGCTCCCTTAATGCAATGAATAAGCAGAAATGACTCCTCTCTGTATAGTTTTTGATGAATAACAAGGCTCTGCAAGCATGGAACATGCTGTTATAAGCTGTGATTAAGCAAACATCATATTCTTTTATTTCAAGATTTCTCGTTGCTGCTTTTAAAAACCTTGTCGCTATTTGTAACGATTTTTCAACCCTGTTCTTTGCTTCTAAGTTCTTTTTTATTAAACCTTTCTCTAAGCAGCCTTGCAAATCCATTTTTGGTTTTGCAGTGTGTTGTAGCTTATAATTGCAGCTTGTAATTCTTAAATTTTTTTAGTTTAAATGTTTTGCCCTTTTATTAAAACATGGTTTAACAAGACTTCCATAGCGAAAGAGTCTTTGTTTTTCTTCATTTTCCCCCATTTGTAATATGGAATTATTGTTAACTGTACCTCTGTGCTTATTGTTTTTTCAAATTTTTTTAGTGCCTCATAATTTATGTCTTGTCTTGAACCTATAACAAGTAGGTCAAGATCACTTTTTTCGTCAAATTCGCCTGTTGCATAGCTTCCGTAAATAGCTAGTGTTTTGTTTGTTATGGTTTCAATGCCTGCTTTTTTGAAGTATAGCAAAGCAAAAGTTTTTTTTAATTGTTTAACATAAACAGACTTGTTGTTTAATTGGAATATAGATAGGTTGCCTTTCTCCTGTTTTGACACTATGCTTTCTTTAACAAAGATGTCAAGGAAGTGTTTGGTTGTTGAAGTGCTTATCTTGAGTTTTCTAGCTATTTCTCTCAAGTAAAAATGTTTTGTAGGGTTGAAAATGAAAAATTTTAATATCTTTATGCCTTTGTATTTTTCAAATTCAGTAAGCATAACATATAGAACAATTGTTCGTTTTATAAAACTTTCGTTTAATATATAGAACAGTTAGTGGTTTAGAACTTTCTTGCATTCAAAAGTTTTGCATTTAAAATCCTTTCACAGGGTGTTTAGCACCGCAAGCATGGCATTTAACCATTAAAACGCCTTGCTCTCTAACAAGTTCTGTGTCAGGTTTTTGGCATTCCTTGCAAATCACAAATATTTTTGCATATAAATTAATTTTCTCGTTAAGCCTTGAAGCTGGAACTTTGCTGCCAAGTATTAAAAAATCTCCTCTCAACTCGCCAGGCGTTGCTAATTCGCGTTGTAAAAACTTTAACAAGTGTTCAGGTTTGCGATGCAAAACCCTTGCAATTTGTAAAAAGTTACTAACAACTGTCTTGTTACCCTCAATATGGCCTTTAACTTTTGGGATTTCAAACCTTTGCTTGATCTCAGCAACTTTGGGAACGAGCTGTTTAGCTCTTTCTAGCAATGCTTCATAATCTTGAATGTTTACACCAATATTTGTATGCGTGGCGCGCGTCATTGAGGTTAGTGTTGAAAAACTATTTTTAAGCTTTTTTCTAAAAGCCATGATTATTCGTTGTGATTTTTTTGTGATGTCGTTAGATTTTTAAACTTTAAAAACAACTACCAGTTGCATGCAAGGCATTGTTTGGAAAATCCACAGTCAAGGCGATAAATTGTTAATAGCTATGTGTGACGAGGCTGTTCTTGACAAGCATTTAAAGCTTGAAAACTTAGATGTTTGGGTTAACCCAAGGTTTTTTAACGGGTCCTTGTTTAATGCTGAAGAGTTTGAAAAGTTGTTGCCAAAAGTTTTTTCAATAAACGCTTTTGGAGAGCGAGCAGTAAACTTTTTGATTGATAAAGGATTAGTGGATCCTTCACAAATCATGCTTATAGACAATGTTCCGCACGCAATCATTGTCTTGTTTTAACACTCACATTTTGTTTTTATTTTGTTCTTGTTGTGAAAACATTTAAAAAAATGCTTGTAAAACCATTGTTTCATGATCATTGCTTTTGAAGGCATTGATGGTTCTGGAAAACAAACCCAGGCAGGATTGTTAAAACATTATTTGGAAAAACAAAGCTTTACAGTTGCAATGTATTCTTTTCCAAACTATGATTCTGAAACTGGAAGGCGTTTAAAGCAAGCATTGCATAATGGTTTGTTAAGCCCTGAGCAAATGGCTTTGCTTTACATGAAGGATCGTTTAAACATGGCTCCTAGCATTAAAGCTTTTAATGAAAAACCGAGAAGTGTTGTGATTATTGACAGGTACATTCATAGCAATGTGTTCCAAGCAGCTAGGCTTGACGCAAACCTTGAGGAAAAGCTTAGGTTTTTAAAACGTTTTGAAGAAAAGGAAATCAATGCTGGCGTTCCAAAACCAGACCTTGTGTTGTTGATAGACATGCTTCCAGAGCTTTCTAAAGAACTTTTAAAGCACAAGCATAAAGACATTTTAGAGAAAGATTTGAATTTCCAAAAAATTGTTAGGAGTTTATACTTGCAAGTTTTTAACAATCGCAGTGAATTTATTGTTAAGGATTGGGTTTTAATAAAGGGTTACGAGCAAGGCAGTGTTAAACCTATAAGCATGATTCATGAAGAAATCGTGAACGCGATAAAGGCTTTCAAGCCATTGCTATAAAGCAATTGCTTTAATTTGAAAGTTCTTCCTCAACTTGTTCTAAAACTTTTAACCAGTATTCCTGACTAGCTTTTGACTCACCAATAGCAGTGTCTTCTAAAAACAGTTTTAAATCCTTTCTCAAGCAATACTTTTCAAGCATTGAATAACCAATGTCATGATAGTTTGCAGCTGAAACAATGAGGTATGGAATTTTCTTATTATCTAGCTTTTCAGCTAGAAACAAGCCTAGAGGTATCTCTTTACCCATGTACCAGGATATGACTGTGTCAAAAGGCAGGTGCATGCCTGCAGCTTGTAACTCTGAAGCAAGGCTTTCAGCAAATCTTGCAACTTCTTCAGGCGTAGCGTTAAACCCTTGTTTTTTAACACGTTCTTCAATGTCTTGAGAGTATGGGAAAAACCCGTCCACTAGCACGTAATCATAAGTATTCTTGCTTAACAATTCCTCAGCTTCTGTAAGCGTTGAAGCAATTGCTAGTTCATAACCAGCGTTTTCAAACACTTGTTTTGCAACGCTTGCAAATTCTGGAACGTCTTCAACGAGTAACAATTTTTTCTTAGCCATTTCAACACCTCTCAAGAGTTTTACAATTTTTCAAAAACTTAATCTTCAACAATGATCATTAACTCTGGGTATTCTTTTTTAATCTCTTTTTTTAACTGGTTTAAAAACTTTGTTGAAGGTTTTTCCAAGCCTTGCCTTGAAGGCAGCATTCCAGGTTTTAAACGCCACTCACAGTAAATGCCTTGCAATTCAGAAGCCATTTGCAACAAGTCTTGCTTTCTAAACAACAAGCCTGGAATGATCTTGGTTTCAAAAACCAGTCCAATCCTTGAATTGTTAGCATGTTTTTTTAAGATCTCAAAGCTTTTCTTAACGTCAAGAGCTACTTCAATACCTGGTTTGAAAAACGTTCCTGCTTTTGCAATGGTTTCAAACTTTTCATTCAAAGGCGCTATGAAGTCAACAACCACGGTTGAGAACAATCCTTGATCAAGCAATTTTTTAAGGTCTAAAGGTTTTGAAGCGTTTGTGAACAAAACATTTGATAATTGCATTTGAACAGCTTTTTTAGCAATCACTTCCACTGCTGGGCGTTGCAAGCATGGCTCTCCACCTCTAAGCATTAAAAACTCTGTGAGTGGTGATAATTCTTTAATCTTAGCAATCACTTGCTTCAAGTCTTGACGGTATTCTTCTTTAAAGTATTTCAAGCTTGGATGTTCAAAGCCTTGATAGTTGAAGTTGTAACCAGCTAGCAATACGTCAATGCTAGTCTTTCCACGCCAATCTCCTAATTCAACACTTGCAATGAATGCTTCCATGCAGAAAGTGTTGTTTTAAACAGTGTTTAAAGTTTTTTCGGATTTTAAAGCTTTAAAAAAGTTTTTTAAGCATTTAATTAAGCATTTAAAAAATTATTTAAAAATGTTTATTTAAAAAGCTTTAAAAACCTTTAAAAAGTGTTTAAAAATATTTTTAAACTTGTTTTAAAAACCCTTTTTAAAAACATTTATAAAAGTG
>JAGGZX010000005.1 GCA_021161785.1 Candidatus Woesearchaeota archaeon
AAATAAGGGTTTCAGCAAAGCCGATTTAGCAAAAAAATATAAAAATAGTGAACAAAAGATTAGAGGATATGGCTAAGAAACAAGAAACAGATTACAATAAAATTGGTGTTACGTTAGGTATTGTAGGTTTATTAGTCTTACCATTATTGTTTGGAATTCTTGCTGTAGTTTTTGGAGCAATTGCTAAAGGAAAAGGTAGTAAAAAAAATAGTGCAATCATTTTGGGAATTGTTGATATAGTGTGGTGGATAATTTCTATGTAAAAGAAGATAGTTTATCCTATTTTTGCTATTCCTTACTTTTTGAAATATTTTGTTAACAAAACCATTGGCCAACAGTACTATCTTTTCCTTGAAGCTTCCTCTAGGAAATCTTTCACATTTATTAATGCTGCATACAGATAACATAGACTTCCTTTTTAATAATGTTTCGCTTGTCCAACAACTTTCTCGCTTTTGAGCAAAGAAACGCTTTTAAAAATGCTTCACTAGCAACCAGTTATCATCTTTATATCTTTGCAAAGTGTAAAGTCCTGAGAGTTTTAAACCTTTAACTTGGAAGAACCAGTAATCATTGCTTATTATTAACGGCTTGTAAACGCCTCTATCCCAAATCTTCACTAATCCTTTGCCGTAACCTTCAGGTATGACGCCTTCAAAACTTGCATATTCTAAAGCGTGATCTTCAACTTGAACTGCTAGTCTTGGTTTATCCCTGTCTTCAATGCTTGTTGGCGGTTGCTTTGGCACAGCCCAGCTTTTAAGCACGCCTTCATGTTCTAATCTTAAGTCATAGTGAAGCTTTCTAGCATGATGTTCTTGAATCACGAACGTTTTTTCTAAAACTTTGTCTTTGTTTAAAAATGCTTGAGCAGCTTTTAAAAGCTCTGCTTGCGTTTTGAAACACTTTTTTAAAGCTTCATCTAGTGTTAACCATTCAAAACCTGCGTGTTCAAAACTTGTTTTTACTTGCACATCTCCAACTCTTGCCATGTAAAACGTTGCTAGTTTTTTAACAACATTTTTTCCTTGCCTGAAAAAGTATGCTATCGTGTAGCGAAATCCTTGCTCAATGCTTAATTGTTCTTGTTCAATGCTTGTTTCTTCTCTTAACTCTCTTAGAGCTGCTTGTAACTCGTTTTCTCCAATATTAGCATGTCCTTTAGGGAGGTCTAAAAAACCTCTAGGATTCTTTAAAAACAAGAATTTTTTTAAATTCCCAAAGTGTTTATAAATCAAAACTCCAAAGCTGTGCTCTTGCCTTTTTTGCTGCATGTTTCGCATAAAACTTTTTAAAGCTTTTAAAAATTTTTTATTAAAAAACATTTGGAGGTGGCTCGGATGCTTTCAAAAACCCCGTTAAACATTGACAAGTTAAGCAGTGAAGATTTAGACAAGCAAATCTTGCGTTTAGGCATTATTGCAGAGCTGGACGCTATTAATCTTTACGAACAATTAGCAGCCATGACTAGTAATGAAAGCATTAAGAAAGTGTTGCTAGACATTGCAAGCGAGGAAAAAACGCATGTCGGCGAGTTTCAAGCCTTGCTTTTAAAACTAGACGCTGATCAAGAAAAAGAGCTAGTTAAAGGCAGTAAAGAAGTTGAAGAGCTAACAAAGCAATAATCTAGCCCTGCAACATTTTTTTAAACGTTAAAGCGTCTTCATACATGTAGTAGTTGTTGAAGAATACATAGCTAGGAATTCCTTTTTTCTTGTTTTTAACAATTATTGTTTTAATTTTTTCTAATTCTTGATTTGAGAACTTGTAATTATACATTGGCTTTCCAAAGCCATGCAGCCTGTAATAAAACAATTTCTTGTTAAAACTAAAGTCCTGTCGTAAGCAATCAATGCTTTGCTCTAACTCAAGCTTTTTAAACAGTTTGTAAACTAATTGTTTTTTCCAAGTTTCATGCCAACGTACTTCTAAAACAATTATGAAGCCGTCCCTGTCAATGCTTAAGAAAAATTTTTCTAACAACTCAATATTGTGCTTTGAAGGTTTAAAACTTGCAGGTGTTTGGAACAATAAAATTTTAGATTTTAAAGCTTTAGCAATTTTCTTAACGTTTTCAAACAATTCAAAACTTTCACTGCTAAACCTGTGTAAGTGGGTGATGCCTTTAAACACTTTCACAGTGAATTCAAAGTTTTTATTAACGCTTAAAGCTTGATCTCTCCAATTTTCAGCAGTGCTAAGCTTTGGCAGCTTGTAGAAAGTAGTGTTAACTTCTACAACATTGAAGAGCTTTGCGTAAGCTTGCAATCTTGATTTAAAAATAGTTTTCCAATCATTGCCGAAAAAGTTTTTTGCTTGGAAGAAACCCCAACCGCAACAACCAATCTTAACACTTGAATCGTTCATAAAATTTTTTACAAGTTTTTCTGTTTTAAAAAACTTTTTAAGCATTTCTAAACCTCTCCACGTTAATTGTTAGCACTGGGGGTTGGTACTATGAAGAAAGCTGGCAAGAAAGTGAAGGATTGGAATCCTAAAACATTCCTAGTTACTGGTGCGAGCGGTTTTTTAGGATACCACATGTGCAAGTACTTGTTAAAAAAAGGTTGCAAAGTGAAAGGCATTGACATAGCACCTTTTGAATATAAAGATTTGAAAAGCAAGGTTGAATTCTTCCAAGGAGACATTAGGAATAGAGCTTTACTCAGAAAAGCTTTGAAAGGTGTTGACGTTGTAATCCATGGAGCTGCTGCTCTGCCTTTATGGCCTAAGAGAGAAATCTTCAGCGTTAATGTTAAAGGCACAAGGATTGTTCTTGAAGAAGCTCTCAAGCAAGGCGTTAAAGAAGTGATTTTCATTTCCTCAACAAGTATTTATGGAATTCCAAAACACCACCCAGTGACAGAGGATTATAAAAGCAAGAAAGGCGTTGGCATGTACGGCAAGAGTAAAATCCTTGCTGAAAAGGTTTGCTTAGAGTTTAGAAAGAAAGGATTAGCGGTGCCTATAATCAGGCCTAAAACATTTGCAGGTCCTTTAAGGCTTGGCGTTTTTTACATATTATGTGATTGGGTTGCTTCAGGAAAAAACATACCAATCGTTGGTAGGGGTAACAACAAGTACCAATTACTGCACATTGATGATTTAGTGGAAGCTATTTACATGGTAGCTAAAGCTGATCCTGGCAAGGCTAATGACACTTTCAACGTTGGAGCTACAGAGTTTTCAACAATGAAGAAAGACTTGCAAGCATTGCTTGACTATGCTGGTTTTGGAAAGCGTGTGATTGGCATTCCTTCATGGCTCGTAATCCCAGTGCTTAAAGTTTTAGAGTTTTTCAAACTCTCACCATTGTATGAATGGGTTTATGAAACAGCTGACAAGGATCATTATGTAGATGTTTCAAAAATTGAGCGCGTCATAGGTTTTAAACCGAAAAAATCAACAGCTCAAGTCTGGATTGACACTTACAAATGGTTTGTTAAGAACAAGGATAAGATCAAAAAAACAGGGGTCACGCACAGAGTTGCTTGGAAGCAAGGCGCTTTGAGCATTGCGAAAAAGTTTTTTTAAGCATTAATAGAGTGGGCTTTGGACTTAAGAATTCATTCCAACAATTCAATCCTTACATCTAATCCTTCTTCCCCCTTTCCAGCACCAGCTTCTGTTTCTAATGCTTCTGTTTCAAATATTTCAGAATTCGTGACTGCTTTCAAATCTTGCAATGCAGGTTTTAAAATGTTTAACAAGTCTTTAGAAAGCCAAAGCTTAGCTTTTGCTTTCAAGCTTTTGCGTTGCTTGTTTTTTTCACGCCTAACAATTGTTAGCACTTCAACAAATTTCTCTCCAATGTTAAAGCTTTCTTCATCTTCAAAACCTGTTTCAGGCCAACTTGTCAAGTGAATGCTTTCAATGTTTTCAAACTGTTTGAAAATTGAATCATAGATCTCTTCTGTGATATGGGGCAGTATAGGTGCTAGCATTCTCATCAACGAGTACAAAGATTTATACAACGTGATTTGCGCTGAAAGCTTTGCTTTCAAGCCACGCTTTTCAGGATTGTAAAGCCTGTCCTTAACGATTTCCAAGTAATTATCGCAAAAATCGTGCCAGAAAAAGTTTTCAACACGCTTCAAAGCTTCTCCGAACTTGAAAGCGTCCATGAATTTTGAAGCTTCTTTTTCAAGAATTGAAAGCTTTGCCAAAAGCCATTTATCCATCACTTCTGTAACGCTTTGCTCATGGCTTTGTGAAGGTTTATAATCCTGTAATATTAGACTAACAAACCTTGCTGCATTCCAAAGCTTGGTTAAAAACCTCTTCCCAGCTATCAGGTCTGCTTCTTTAAAGGGTAAGTCTTCCCCCCAATTAGCAGTGCCTACCCAGTAACGGAAATTGTCAACGCTGTACTTTTTTAGCAAGTCATCAACCCAGACAACGTTGCCTTTGCTTTTATGCATGCCACGGCCTTTCTCATCCAAGACATAAGTGCCAATGGCAATGGTTTCCCAGGGAATGCTTTTGAAATGTAAAAAACTTTTTGCAATGGTGTAAAAAGCCCAAGTTCTAATAATGTCATGGCTTTGAGGTCTTAACTGCATAGGGTAAAGCTTTTTGTAAAGATCAGGGTTTTCAAGCCATTTACAAGCAATTTGAGGTGTTAAGCTGCTAGTCATCCAAGTGTCAAACACGTCCTCATCAGGTACAAACTCTGTGCTGCCGCAAGAACAAGGTTTTGAAGGTTTCTGCGCCATAGGATCAACAGGCAGTTCTTCAATACTTGGCAAGAAAGGTTTTCCACACTTTTTACAATACCAGACAGGTATTGGTACTCCGTAAAACCTTTGCCTGCTAATGCACCAATCCCATTGCAAGCCTTGAACCCAGTTCTTGTAACGATCAAAAAAGTGTTTTGGCACCCAAGTAATTTTTCCTCCTTGACTGATAAGTTCTTGTTTAAAGTCAAGCACTTTTACAAACCATTGCTCTGTGACAATGAATTCTATGGGCGTTCCGCAACGCCAACAAGTGCTTACAGATTGTTGTATTGTTTCTTGATCTTTGATAAGTCCTTTTTCATCTAGTTTTTCAACAATTTGTTTTTTAGCTTCTTTAATTGTTAAGCCTTTCAAAAACCCTGCGTTTTCATTCAAGGTGCCGTCTTTGTTTAGAATAACTTTTAATTCCAGGTTATGTTTCTTCCACCACAACACGTCTGTCTTATCTCCAAAAGTGCAAACCATTACAACCCCTGTGCCAAAGTCTTTGTCAACAAGCTCGTCACTCATGATTGGAACTTCATAATTAAACAATGGCACAACAGCTTTTTTACCTATCAAGTGTTTGTAGCGATCGTCTTCTGGATGTACAAAGACAGCAACGCATGCTGGCAAGAATTCTGGACGCGTAGTAGCTATTAATAATTCTTCCCCCTCAACTTTGAAAGGTATGTAATACAATGTTGTGTTGCGCTCTTTTGTTTCAAGCTCTGCTTGAGCTAGAGCTGTCTGATGATAAGTACACCACAACACTGGTTCTTTAGCACGGTAAATCAAGCCTTTATTGTAAAGATCTATAAAGCTTGCTTGCGCAACCTTTTGAGCTTCAGGATCAATGGTTGTGTATAGCAAGTTCCAGTCATAACTATGACCTAACGTTTTGAAAACCCTGTCAGCATAAGCTTTTTCAACTTCTCTGCTTTCCTTCAAGCAGAGTTCTCTAAACTCTTTCCTACTCGTAGTAGCTTTTGAAATGTTATACTTTTCCTCAACATACTTTTCTGTTGGCAAGCCGTTGTTATCAAAGCATGGCGGGAAGTAAACGTCAAAACCTTTTAAACGCTTGTAACGAGCAACGATGTCTATTTGAGTGTAGTGCAAGCCGTGACCAACATGTAAATGCCCAGCACTAGCGTAAGGTGGTGGCGTGTCAATGGCGTAAGGCTTCTTGCTAGCGTCGTTTTTAAAATTGTAAACCCCTGCTTCAATCCAGTGTTTTTGCCATTTATCTTCAACAGCTTTTGCATCGTAATGTTTTTCCAAAGCCATGAGCATGGGCAACCGTTTTTGTTTTTTAAATGTTTTTTTAAAAGCTTTAAAAAACTTTAAAAATCATTAATGCTTCGCAATTGCTTGTTAAGAATTTTATTGTTTGAAAGCTTTCAAAGAATGCTTAGACAATGCTTTAACAACAGCTTTCCATAAAGCGCTGCCAGTTTTTAATTTCAAACTTGCTTTCTTGCTTAAAGGTATTTCAGCGATTTCTTTGTCGTCGTCAAAGAGTAATACCTTCTCACCTGCAAGGCTTTCGTC
This sequence comes from Candidatus Woesearchaeota archaeon, assembly GCA_021161785.1. Taxonomy (GTDB): domain Archaea; phylum Nanobdellota; class Nanobdellia; order Woesearchaeales; family JAGGZC01; genus JAGGZX01. The sequence goes on from JAGGZX010000005.1 coordinate 6,273, forward strand.
AAAAAGCAATACTAAAGATTTAGAACTCTTCTTAACAGAGAATGATAATTGTTTCAAAGCCACAACCTTTTTCTCCAAGCTTTCCAAGGATTGCACTTCAATGTTAATGCCTAAACGTTTTTCAAAGCTTGAAATTCTTAAACCCTTACTTCCAATGATCTTGCTGATTTGTTTTTCAGGCACGAAAACAATTGCTTTGTCATCACTAACGAATTCTACTTCAACATTGCTAGCATACTTTTTGAAAAACTGCTTAACAACTTGTTTTGCAAGGTTGTAAATGGGTTTAACTCTTTGCTGCTTTACAGGAACGACCACTGTTTCCTCGCCATAAGTATAGATTTCAAATTTTAATTCTCGGGTTAAAAAATCGTAAACACTAACCACTGGTCTTGCCAAGTCGGCTTCAGTCATGCCTGAAGGCACTTTAACCTCTATCTCCAAGCTTAAAACTTCTGAAACAGAGCCATTCTTTATGAAAACAACAGTGTCAACCACGTGAGGTATTATGCCTAGCTCTAAACGCGTTATAAACCTGTGAATAGCATCCACTGGCTCAGTTGCGTGTACAACGCCTATCATTCCAACACCGCTAAGCCTTAAATCAGAAAACAGTTCAAAGTCTTGCGTGTTGCGAAGCTCGTCAAACACTGTATAGTCAGGCCTTGTTAAGAGTAAGATATCTTTAATCTCGTCTCTAGACCCATGGCTTAAAGAATACTGGGTTATGCCTTTACTAAGCACTAAGTCGCGAGGCGCTTCAATTGTTTTAACAATCTTACCCTTAGCTTTGTAAAACTCTGCAAGTGCTTGCGCAAACGTTGTTTTTCCATGGCCAGGTGATCCAGCAATCAAAATGCCTTCTGCTTGTTTCTCAATGCGTTCAAGTAGTTTTTCTGGAAGATTGTAATCTTGTAATGAAAGCTTTTTTAAAGGTTTAACAGCTGTTATTTCATAAGCTTCGCTGAAAGGTGGTTTGGTTATCACAATCCTGAAATCCCGAATCTGAGCTATAACACTTGATCTGCGTTCAATTTCAAGAAAGCTTTCAGGATCCTTAGAAGCTACTTCTACAATGTTTTTAGAAAACTCTTCCATTTGCTCAAGCGTTAATTCTGGCATGTCAAGTTCTTGTAAAACCCAACTACCTGGCAATCCTTTCTTTGCTAAAGGCTTGCAACCCTCTTTTAAATGCACGCTCATTGTTTGAGCGTCAAAAAACTTTTCAATCAACAATTCAAACTCTTGCTCTGGGAACTCGTAAAGCAAAACTTTACAACCCTTAACGCTGGCTGCTAAGCTTTGAACCTTGTCAGCAGTAACAAGCCAAGCGTTTTCTTCTAATGCTAACTGCCTGATCAAGTTGTCAATCTCTCCAGACCTTGCATGTCTAATCTCAAAATCTCCAGGGCGAGAACCTTTAAACTCTAAAGCAATGCCTAAGTCTTGACAAGCTTTTTTAATGTTAGAAATTTCTTCCAAGCCGAGAAATCCAGTTTCTTTACCTTTGTTTGCTTGAGCTTCAAGCTCTGCAATCACTGCTTCATGAATTATGATTTTAGACGTTTTCAAACTATTGTTTAAGAGTTTTTCAGAGATCAAACCTTCAATAATCACGCTAGTGTCTGGCACAATAGTTTCAGCACTAACAACGCCTTCAAATTTTGAATCAACAACACGGGTAGTTATTTCATGTTTCAACGATTTCTTCACAGCCATGAAGCATTGGATAACAATTCATTTTTTAAAGGTTTGC
>JAGGZX010000097.1 GCA_021161785.1 Candidatus Woesearchaeota archaeon
GTATATTAGTTTAGGTTATTCTATACTGTGCATGTTTTTAGTATGTTAAAACATTTTATTGGCGATAACAAATTTTTATCAAAACCATTTAATTATTGTAATCAAGAAAAACTTTTTATATGAGTTCAAGTTCTTAAAACCAAAATCTAAACTAGCAAAAAAGGGGGTTGACAATAACAATTAGGGGGTGGTTTATGCAGTTGCAAAAAGTGTTAGCAGACAAGCCTATAGCTGAAATCACGCTGCGCAAGTATGAAAAACCTTTAAACAACGAGAATAAAAGATTGATTGTTAAAAAGATTTGTTTAAGCCTAGGGTTGTTACAGCCAGGAGATAGTAGAGATGTTATTGTAGACGTTTTACTAGCGTTCCTACAAGAAAAAAACGTTATGAGTTCTCAAGAAGTTGAGGAGAAAGTTAAAGATTTAAGAAAAGAATTCGGACTGCCATTAACAGGTGTTGCTTCAAGCAATATTAGAAGGCAATTGTTAAGGCTTAGAGAGTTAATGCTTATTGAAAAAGTTAAGAACAAGTACAGGTTAAGCGAGAATTTAAACCTAACAACAATTTTTGAAGAAAAGATTGAGAGGTACTTGCTGCCAAGCATTGTTGCTAGGGTTAAAGAGTATTTAGCATTAGCTGACAAAGAGTTTGGATTGCAATGAAGAATTTAAAATGGTTTATGAGCCTAGGGAGGATTCTCAATTATTGTTAAACACTGTTCTCAAACACTTAACAAGTTTTTTAAAAATTAAAAACCTTAAAATTCTTGACCTAGGCACTGGTTCAGGGTTTATAGCAGTAAACCTGTGCTTAGAATTGATTAAAAAGGGAAAGCAAGACTTTTCCATAACAGCTAGTGACATTGATGTTAAAGCTTTGAAAAGTTTAAAAAACAAGTTGAAAAAACATGAAGAACTTCAGAGGAAGATAAAAATTTTAAAGTCAGACCTTTTCAAAAACATTAAAACAAGGTTTGACTTGATACTTTTCAACGCTCCATACTTGCCTAGAGGCGTTCCAAGTTTTGAACAAACTAGTGATTATGAAACCATTGGAGGCAAGCATGGTTATGAAACAATACTCAGGTTTTTAACCAAGGTTAGTGATTTTCTAACTAGTAATGGTTCTTGTTTCTTGGTTTATAGCTCTCTATCAAAACCGCACATTATTAAAGAGTATGCAAAAAAACAATTGTTAAAGTTAAACGTTGCGAATCAAAAAAAATTGTTTTTTGAAACAATATTTGTTGCAAAGATTGAAAAAACAAGATTATTGCAAGAATTACAAGATCATGGTTTTAAAAGCGTTCAATACTTAACCCAGGGCAAGCATAGTTTTGTATATAAAGCAGTGCTTGGAAAGCAGCAAGTGATTGTGAAAGTTGCTAAGCCTGGCTTTGAAAGAAATGTTAAGAAAGAATGTTCTTTGTTGAAGCGTTTGTCAAGGCATGGGTTTGTGCCAATGGTTTATGATTGTAAAAACAATTGGGTTGCAATGCAGTTCATTAAAGGCTTAACGATTCATGAATTGCTAAGTCAAGCCTTGCAGCCTGGGAAAACTGATCAAATACTGCTGAGAAAGAAAATTCTGAAGGTGTTAAAGCATTGTTTGAAGAATTGCTACTTGCTAGATGTTGAGGGTTTGACAAAGCAGGAGATGCACAGGCCTCAAAAGCATATAATAATAAAGAACGGTAAGTGTTTCTTCATAGATTTTGAGAGGTGTTTTGAAGCTGAGAAGCCTAAAAATGTAACTCAGTTTTGCCAGTATTTGATGAGTGATTTTGCTTTGCAAGCATTGTCAAGCATTGGGTTAAAGATTGACAAGGAATCATTGATAAAGCTTTGCAAGCAGTATAAGAAATCTTTCGGGAGTTTTAAAGAGCAAGTGTTTAATAAAATTTTAAAAACCATTACCAATGGCAGTAATAGTTAAAGCTGGTTGAAAAAATGGTTTCTGAACTTGAAGTTTTAAAAATTTGTGCGAAGGGTTTTAACTTGAAACAGAGAAATGCGAGTTTAAAATTGAAAATTGGTTTGAGAAAAAATGATTGTGTGGAAGTGTTTGTAACGTTAAAGTCTAAACGTTTTAAAACATTGCAAGCTTTGCTTAATGAATTCTTGAGAGATTTAAAGTTGATAGGTTTTCAAGTTTTGATTAAGGATTTGGCTTTGTCAAAAAACGCGTTGTCAGCAAAATTGGAAATTCACGCTAGTAAAAAATTGGAAGTGTTTAAAAAATTGTTAGAAGTGCCTAAAGGTTTCGTTGTTAGTTATAAGCAGTTAGCAATTGTTACAGGCTTGCATCCGAGAACTATTGGTGTTTTAATGAGGAATAATCCTTTCCCAGTGTTGATTCCTTGCCACAGGGTTGTTCATGAAGACAAAAGCATAGGTGGTTATTCTTCTGGCGTTGGTAAGAAATTAATGTTGTTGCGAGAAGAAGGTGTTGTAATAAAGCATGGTAAAGTTTTGTCTCAAATCTGGTTGTTTCAAAATTGAGTTTTATTGCGCTTTTATTCTAGCATTTCTCTAAGCCTTGCTTGGCGAGCTCTCATTTCTAAGAATTTGTAAACAGTGCCATGCCTAGCTCCTCTAAGCAATGAATCAATGGCATGCCTAGCGTTTGCAACGTCTTCAGCACTGCCGATAATGCTTATTGTTTTCCCATACACGCTTATGAAAACGTTTGCTAAGCGTTCAATGTTACGCCTGACACGGCCTTCTTCTCCAATAACGCGTCCTTTAAGCCTTATTTCAGAATTCTTTGTCTTTGCAAAGTCTTTAACATTGATTATTTCTAAATAATAATCTTGTTTTAAAAGCAGCATTGCAATGTCTGGATTGAAACCCCTTCCTATGGCTTTCACAACTTGTTGCGCTTGAAAAACTGCTAACGCGTCATCTGCAATGATGTTGATAACGCCTTCTTTACTGTTAACGTTTATCTTCGTGTTTGTAAGTTCTTCTAACTGCTTTTTAACACTGCCGTTAACACCTATCAAAACCCCTACTCGCTCCAAAGGTATTCTTAAACTGTTTTGGAATTTCGTCATGTTCACAACCCTTGGGTTCATGTTTTTATTATTGATTATATCATTGCTTGACATTGCAGACTGATTATTTTCCATAACGCTTAGTGTTTGGAAGGGGTTAAAATAGTTTTTGGAAAGCATTTAAAGCATTTACAAAAGGTTTTTATATGGTTTCACATTCCAAAACGTTAATGGTTGTGAGCGTTGCAGATTTTAATGGAGATCCAAACATTGGCTTATATGCTAGGGCTAATAACGAGTTAGCAATAACTGGCGTTGAAGCACCTGCAAAGTTTGTTAGAAAGCTTGAAAAAACCTTGAATGTTGACGTTGTAAAAACTAGTATTGGAGGCACTTCTCTCGTTGGAGTGTTCACTGTTTTTAAAGGTAAGCAGTTAATAGTTTCAAACATTATTACTGGTGAAGAGCAAGATTTTTTGAAAAGTGTTGGCGTAAGGTTTAAAGTTTTAAACGTGAACTTGACAGCTATTGGTAACAACTTGGTGTTGAGCAAGAAAGCAGTGATCGCGAATCCAGAGTTTTCACTAAGCGATGTCAGGCTTATTAATAAAACCTTAGAACTACCTGTTAGGAGGCATTCCATTGCTGGTTTCAAAGTGCCTGGGTCAGTGGTTGTTGTTAACAACGAGAAAGCAGGGGTTACGCCTCTAGCTACAAGCCAGGATTACAAGTTGTTAAAATCAATACTTGGTGTTAATGCTGAAGAGTTAACAGTTAATCAAGGCAGTGGTTTTGTAACGTCTGGCTTAGTGTTTAACGAGCATGGAGTGTTAGCTAGTAATAAGTGTTTCGGGTTTGAACTAGCAAGGATTGAGCAGGTTTTGTTAAACAGTTAAAAACTTTTGGGAGGTGTTAATGCATGGAGAGACATGTTCAAGAAAAGCAGGACTTGACAACTCTGCGCGTTGAGGTAGAGCTTTTAAAACAACAACTTAAAGATTTGGAAGTTTACTTGCAATCTCTTGATGACAGGCTTCAAGACTTGAGAGTTATGGTTAGCGCTTTGGAAGAGTTTTCAAAGGTTAAAACGCCTGCAAATGCTTTAATACCTTTGGTTTCCGGCGTTTTTGTTGATGGCGAGATTAAAAATTTGGAGAAAGTTAAAGTGAACGTTGGTGCAGGCGTTGTTGTTGAGAAGTCATTGCCAGAAGCTATTGACTTGTTAAACAAGCAGATATTAGACTTGACAGCTCACAGGGATGACGTTGTTAGAGAGTTTGAGAAGGGTGTTAAAGCTTTGCAAGAGCGAGAGCAAGAATTGTATAGTTATTTATAAGTTGAAAGTTATTAAGTAAAAGCAATTAAAGGTGGTTGCATGTTCAAGTTTTTAAAGAACAAGCTTAAAACATTTGCTGAAAAGTTAAAAAAGACTGCTGTTAGCGAGTCTGGACAAGAGCTTGAAAAGCAAGAGCTTGAAAGAACGTTTGAGCAAGAAGAGCAAAGAGCAAAGCAAGAACCTGGAAAAGTGCAAGAGCAAGAGCAGGAACAAGAACTTGTTGTTGAGCAACACGTTCAAGAAGTTTTGGAAAAACCTGTAAAAGAAGTAGAAAAACGAGTAGAAGAATTAGAAAAAGAGAAAGAAATTGAGCAAAAGATTGATCAAGAACAAGAATTACAGCAAGAAACGCAATTAGAACAATTGCAAGAAGTGAAACAAGGATTAAAACAAGAATCAACGCAAGCATTGGTTGAGTCAAGACCTGAGTTAGAGCAAGAACATCTAGAACAAAAAATAGAACAGCAAGCACAGAGTCAGGAGCGAGAGAAAAAAGGTTTTATAAGCCTTGTGAAGCGAAGAGTTACTGACAAGATTGTTGAAAAAATAGGTACTACAACGTTAAAAGAAGACAAGTTCTTGCAATTGTTTGACGATTTAGAGCTTGAATTATTGCAAGCAAATGTTGCTTTGGAAGTTGTAGATGCTTTGAAAAAGGAGTTGAAAGAAAAGCTTGTTGACAAGCGCTTGAA
>JAGGZX010000014.1 GCA_021161785.1 Candidatus Woesearchaeota archaeon
ATAGAAATCCTCTCTTCTCTTTTCTATAATTAGAGTAAGCCGTATTTCACGCTAGATTTAAGTCAGTATATAATTTTTGTATAAGTGTCAATTCTTCACTTTCTAAAGATGGCAATAAATCCCAGCCATCCATAAAATCCTCAAGTATTTCTATCTGTTGCCTTTTATCAAAGGCTTGTTGTTCTATTTTTTGATCCTTTTCTTCCAAGCTCTAATAAAAGAGTTTATCTCCCTTCTCATAAAACTATTGGGTACAATAAAATTAATTAAAATTTTTCTATTCTGGTGCTTTTCTACTTTTGTTCTGGCGTTCACCGAGGGCTCATCCTTAGTCAAAACTAGTCAAAGCTTTAACAAGATTTACGAATTTTTAACTTTGAAATAATACTCCCTAAGCGTTTCTAGCTTTTCATAATGAACCTTTACTTGCATTTCTTGATCTTCAATGTTTATTGTTAGCACTGTGAGGAATGGTAACGTTGTGCTTGTGCAAGCTATTTGGCTTGTGAACATGTCTTCAGTTAAAGCTTTGCCTTGCAAGTCGTGCATAACAACTGCTTTGTCATCTATTGCAGGTATTGAATGCGTTACAATTTTTGGTGAAGAAATTATGAATCTAGGCTTGTATGGCAGTTCATAACCTAAGTGTTCGTGAATGTGTGTAAAGGTTTTCATAAAGAATTCCTGATACCTTAATGGCAGCTTGTTGAGCAAAGCAATGTGCTGTGTTAAAGGTATTTCTTGACCTGGCCTTATAACAACTTGTTCTGGAATTAGTAGTTGGTTAGGCCTGTTCATCATAGTCAAAGTTAAGGGTTGCAAACCTTTGTACTTGCTAACTACAAAGTCGTCAATACTGAAATCGTTGTCAAACCTTGGAGGCCAGTAAGTGATCAGCAAGGCTTGTTCCAAGTCTTGCGATGCGAAAAATGTTTTTAATTCTTGCTCTTGAAAAACATTAGCTTTAAAAGCTTTAGGTTCAAAAATGTCTTGCTTGCTAGTAACTATTGGGTGTTGAGAAGCATGTTCTGGAATTCCAGGCGTGAAGACAAGTTTTAAACAGTAGTCATTAATTGTTAATTCTTGAACTCTAGGCTTTGAAACAATTGTCACACCTTCATTGTTTTTAAAACTTTCAACAAGCTTTGATTGCTCCAAGTCTGCACAGCCTTGCACTAAGTAAACCTTTGCTTCTTGTTCTAAAATCTTTTCAAGAGTGTTAGTAAAAATGGTTTCTGTTAAACTTTTTATTTCTCGCTCTTTCAACCTGTATTCATAAAGTTGTTGTTTTGACAAAGTTTTTTGTGCTAGCTTGTCTTTATTAAAACCTATCTCGCCAGTCACTTTTAAATACATTAACGGCGTGTAATCCCCCAGCAGTATGAAAGCGTCAACTTTTTGATTTTTAAAAAAATTGTTGAGCTGGTCTTGCAAGTAGTTATTAAAAAAAGCATATCTTTCAAGCATTTCTTCAAACCTTAGATTTCCAGACATTGCTTGCATTGCTGTATCATCCATAAAAACAGCTAGGTTTGAAAGCAGTGCTATCTTGTAAGTGTTTGATTGTTTAATCCCTTGGTTTTCAGAGTTTTCAGACTGCATTTTTATCAAGCTTTAATTGTTTTTTCAAGTTTTGAATTAAAAATTTAGCAATGCTTCCTGGTTCAAAAATGCATCGCTGCGCGAAAACCCAGGTCAAGGTGTGTGTTAACGCGTTAGTCTTGAACTCAATGCCATGCTCGTTGTTGTAAATCTGACTTGCAAACGCTTCTGGAATTGTTTCCATGTTTGAAAACACTTGTTCATTCACTAAGGTGTATGAATGTGTTAATAAGCCGTCATGACTGTCTTGACTTGCAACGATCGGCTTGTAACCACTGTATTTTAAAATCTTTCTAGCTAGAACGTCTTGTAATTGTAAAATGTTAAACTCTAACACTGTCGGATTTAGCTCTAACGCAAAACTTAACGATTCTTGCGTTAATAGTTTTTTAAGCATTGATTCATTAACACCTCCTGACAGCTTGCTAAACGGGTGGCACAAAACTGTTAATGCTGCAGCGTCATTACTGTATTTTACAACGTCTAAAATGTTGTCATATCTTGATAATTCTTCATGGACTGGTTCTTGCTTGTTAATACCTATCAAGCAGACATGTCCTGCTTTAGCATTGTAAACATGCCATTCCATGCCTCGCAACAAGAATATTGGGTTGTTGCTTTGAGGATTGTAAACAAACATTGCGTTTGAAACTTTTTCTATCTTGTTTTTCTGTATTAACCCTTTATGAATCTCTTCAAGAATCACTTGTTCTAAATTGTCTTTAATGTTCGTTATCGCTAACAATTTAACGTTTTTAATGCTTGCTTGTCTTAAATACTTGCTTAGTAAGGCTCTTTTCAAATAATCTTCTCTGCCTAGGCTTGGGTTTGAGATGTAAGTGTGAATGTGTAAAGCGGTTCTCACAAGTTTTGCGGGTTTTGCGTTTTCAACCTTGTTTTCAAGGTTTCCAAGTCTTGGCTGCTTGTACAGTGTTGGCATATAGGTTTTGTTTGTAAAACAAGTTTATAAATTTTTCGCTACTTTTAAGTGGTTATGCCTATTTAAAAAGGATTTAAAAAGCATTTAAAAAGGTTTTTAAATATTTAAAAACTAAGTTAAGTCTTGAAAAACAAAAAGAAGCAAATAATGCAAATCAAGCAAAAAAACAATTTTATTGCTCTTCTTCCAGTTTCAAACCTTTACGCTCTCTGATTTGTTTTATAACTTTTTGTTGCAACTCGTCTGGAAGTCTTTCAAACTCTTGATCTATCAAGAAGAATGTTCCTCTACCTCCAGTAGCGCTTCTAAGCTCTGAGCTTAGCCCGAACATTTCAGCAACTGGTAGTTTAGCTTTTATTTCAACATGCTTTTCTGTCTGGTTCATTTCTAATAATTGTCCGCGCTTACTGCTAACAATCTTTATGATGTCACCCATGTGTTCTAGAGGAGCTTCAAACAGTAATGTTTGTACAGGCTCTAAGAGCAAGGGACCACTTTGCATGAATGCTTGTCTTATAGCTGTTCTAACAGCTGGGTAAACTTGTGACGGGCCGCGGTGAATAGCGTCTTCGTGTAGTTTAACATCTTCTAGAATAACTTTAACTTTAATGCAAGGCTCTCTCGCTATGGGCCCAGCGTTCATTACTTCTTCAAACATGTCAAGAACCATCTCTATGACTTCTCCTATGTGAACAACGCCGCGCGTTGCGTCAATAAAAATGTTGCCTTTAAAAATGTCTTTAACACGCCTCGTTTCTTGCTTGTCCATGCCTGCCTTTTCAAGCTTTTCCCAAACGTCTGGCATGTTCTTTTTAATCCTCATGTCAGGTATTTCTCCACTTCTTAAAAGCTTGTAAATGCTTTCCGGTAATGGTTCAACCCTGATGTAAAACTTGTTGTGCTTGTTAGGACTTTTACCTTCAACTGCTTGAGGCGTTTTCTTAGTAATGGTTTCTCTATAAACAACTATTGGCGGCGATGTTTGAACGTCAACACCTTTAACAGTTCTAATCCTGTTCTCAACGATTTCTAAATGCAACTCTCCCATGCCGCTCATTAAATGCTCTCCAGTTTCTTGGTTGATCTGAACAACAATGTTTGGATCTTCTTTCGTGACTTGCATTAAAACTTCTACAAGCTTTGGCAGGTCAGCAGGGTTTTTAGCCTCAATAGCTTTGGTTATTACAGGTTCAAAAATGTGTTTTATCTGTTCGAAAGGCTCCATGGGTTCAGAACTAATGGTTTCTCCAGGGTAAGCGTTTTTCAAACCAGCAATGCCTACAATGTTGCCTGCAACCACTTCGTCAACAAGTTCGCGCTTAGCGCCTTTAGCCACATATAATTGTTGAATCCTTTGTTGTTGTTTAGCTCTGTTAAGCCATATTGTTTGCCCTTTGCGCAAGGTTCCTGAAAACAACCTTCCAATGCAAAGCTCTCCTGCTTGAGGGTCAACAACCACTTTGGTGATGATAAAAGCTGCTTTGCCGTTAGGGTCACAATTTAACAATGCTTGACCTTCAGGGCTTTGCAAGTCGCCATGCCATATTTTTGGAATCCTGTACTTTTGAGCTTCAACAGGGTTTGGTAAGTGTTCAATAACCATGTTTAGCAACACTTCATGCAACGGAGCTTTCTTTTTTAACTGCTTCCAGTCATCAGTTTCGTAAGCTTGAATAATGTCTTTAAATGTTAAACCTGTTTTTTTCATGAAAGGCAGGCTTAACGCCCAGTTATGAAAAGCGCTTCCAAAACAAACACTCCCGTCTTGAACGTTAACCTGCCATTTCTCGCCGTAACCTTCAGGAGCGTTTTCTCTAATAAACTGGTTAACGCTTTTAATAATGTTTGCAAAGCGTTCTTGCATTTTCTCAGGGCTTAACTGTAATTCTTTAATCAACCTGTCCACCTTATTGATGAAAAGCACTGGCTTGACAAGCTCTCTCAAAGCTTGCTTTAACACTGTTTCTGTTTGAGGCATTATTCCTTCAACAGCACAAACAACCACTATGCAACCATCAACTGCGCGCATTGCGCGAGTAACGTCACCTCCAAAGTCTACATGTCCTGGAGTGTCAATAAGGTTTATCAAGTAAGGATTGCCTTCATATTCGTGAATCATGCTTACAGCTGCAGCGTCAATAGTGATGCCTCTTGCTTGTTCGTCTTCATGAAAGTCTAGTTGTAAAGCTTTACCAGCTAGTTGTTCAGAAAGCATGCCAGCACCTGCTAGCAAGTTATCACTAAGCGTTGTCTTGCCATGATCAATGTGCGCTGCGATGTCAATATTCCTTATAAATTCTGGTTGCCTCATCAACTTCTTGATAGCTTCTAAATCCTTAGCAGCCATTACGCATCACCCCTCAAAAAAAATGTTCAGGTTAAAACACGTGCACCTCGTGAACTGTTTTGTAACTGTGTAACTCTTCAGGCTTGAACCATAACTTTAATTCTTGCTCTGCTTCTTCAACATTGCCAGAAGCATGTATCAAGTTAGGAACTGCTTTGTCCTTACTGTCAGCGTATTCAAAGCTTAAATGAGCGAAATCGCCGCGAATAGTGCCTGGAGGCGCTGTTTTCGGTTCAGTGCCGCCCACAAGCTTTCTAACAACAGCCACTGCTTCAACACCTTCCAAAGCAATAGCAATCACTGGACCGTTAGTGATGTATTTTAACATTCTTCGCAAGACAGCTTCACCCTTGCGTTGAGCTAGATCATAATAATGCTTCCTAGCGAATTCTTCGTCAATCCAAACCATTTTCAAGCCAACAATTTTCAAGCCAGCGTCTTCAAAGCGCGAGATAATCCTGCCAGCCAATCCGCGTTGCACAGCGTCAGGTTTTAACAACACTAGAGTTCTTTGAATCATAAACCCACCTCCTTAATTCCCTTCACAATTACCTCTTTTTGTAAAGCTTTGTCCACTTTTGTCTGCGAGGGTTTCGTTTAAGCTTTAAAAAATTCTTCTCGCATTTAGAACTGCAAAAATAGTAAATCTTTCCAGACTTTGTCACGTACATCTTACCAGTTCCTGGTTTTAAATCATTACCGCAAAAACTGCACTTCACCATGCATTCACCTTTAAAAACGTTTAAACAAGACCCCTACCAACCTTTTTTAAAGGCCTAGCCTCAAACTCTGTTTCGCGAAGCATTAAAATATCTCCTAAACGCACAGGGCCCATGACGTTACGCCTCAAAACCTTGCCCTTGTCACGACCTTCTAAAACCCTACACCTAACCTGTGTTGCTTCTCCACGCATACCTGTGCGTCCAACAATTTCTTCAACCCTTGCAGGAACAGCTTGAGAAAAGCTTACAGACTTCTTTTTTTCCTCTTTAGATCTCTTCCTAACAGGCCTAGCCATCGTCACACCTTTCAACCTTCACTTTGAAGTGTTTTAACAACGTCTCTTAAAAGCTTGTCAGCTTCTCCAGCGTCAATAATAGCAACAGAAGCAGCTGCAACGCGCAAACCAGCAGCAGCTCCTAGGTCTTCCTTACTGTCAACTTCAACGTAAGGAATGTTTTTCTCTTTGCAAAGCAATGGCAAGTGCATCACTATCTCTTTAGGATTAACATCTTTGGCTACAATAACAAGCTTGGCAATGCCTTTCTCAACAGCTTTCGTTGTTTCATTAGTACCTTTCTTTATAGCGCCAGTCTTTCTAGCAATTTCAACGATTTCAAAAACTTTTTCCATCTTAACACCTCCTTAAGTCATTGGATCAAGCATTGTGAAGAGCTAAAAGGTTTTTTAGAACAGCTAAACCTTTCAGCTCAAAGCTTCATAAAGGTTTCTGGTTTAGGGTTTGCTAAGCGTTTATAAAATTTATGCTTTGAAAAAAAACAGTTTTTAACTCCAACTCAATGTGAACTTGTCAGGGTATTGGTTTTTAAACGTTGAAAAGTTTCCAATAACGCCTAAATCCTCATAAGTGTTTATGTCAACAACGTTCACTGCTGGCACGTAAACAGTTAGCTTGTCATGATTGTACAAGTCTTGAGGAGTAATGATTATTGGTTCTGACTCGTTAATAATTAACTGCCCTACCAAGAAGCTTTCATTAAACACTGTGCCGTTCAAAGTGAAGCATTTCTCCTTGCCAAACCCGAACTGGTCATACCAATCGTCAGGATAGCACATCTCTCTAGGCGGTATTTCAACCTTATCAACATAGCTGTCATTGCTGAACTTTAACAAAACAATGGCTTGCAACTTGTACAAGCCTGGTTTCAAGCTAATGCTTGACTGCAAGCTTGACACTGCTCTAGAAGCATTGATCTTTGCAAACGTTGTTGAAACAACTGCTTTCGTGTAAGGGTTAAGCATTTCAAAAAAGATTATGACTTGCTCTCCTGGTTGTAAAACTTCGTTCGTGTTCGGCTTGAAAGTCCATACTTCTTGATTGTTCTCGTCAAGCTCCTTCTTTATTAAGCGTTTACGCACTGTTATGTTAACAGTTTTTCCCTTGTACAAAGTGAACGTTTTTTCAACCTTGTCATCAGAATTAACTACTGGAATGACAAAGTATTCCTTGCTGTAATCCTGCTTTGTTGCAAATAAAATGCCGTGAATGCAAGAAGGAAGCTTAGCTCTCAAAACTGCTTTGTTGTTATCAGCTTCATCAACGCGAGTGGTTCCTAAAAAGCAAGACACGCCAGCGCATTCAAAACC
>JAGGZX010000011.1 GCA_021161785.1 Candidatus Woesearchaeota archaeon
GCTTTAGACATTACTCTTATAACATCTAAATGGTCTTCTAACAAGCGCGTTATTAAAAAGTGTTGCTTCACAACGCGCTTAGCGTTCAAGCCAAGTTTTAAAGCTAGCTTTTCATCAGTTAGCAATTGCAACACGCGCTTAGCGAACAATCTTTCATTATCAACTGGCACTAAAAACCCGTTAAAACCATCTTTGATTTGAAGCTTTATACCGCCACCGTTAGTAGCGACAACAGGCTTACCCTTCCACAAAGCTTCAGTTACTGAAAGACCGAAACCTTCTCGCAACGATTTCTGAACAATCACTGCTGAAACGCGTTGCAAAGCATTCACTAAAATGTTATTCTCGCTAGTGATCAAAAACACTTCCTTATCCCTTAACAACTTCCTAGCCTTACGCTTGACTTGCTCATAGATAAGCCAACCTTCAGGATCGTCCATTGCCATGCTGCCGCAAAGCACGAGCCTAGCCTTAACCTTGCGACGCACTTTTTTAAAAATTCTTAAAACGCCAAGCGGGTCTTTCCACTTGTCAAACCTTGAGATCTGCGTTATTAAAGGCTTATCCAAAGGTATGCCATACTTGTCAAGCGTTTTGTAAATCAAAGACTTGGGTATTGGCTTGTTCTTAGCTGTTAACGGGTCAATAGCTGGGTGTATAACTTTTTGAGGCAGGTTTAAATCTTTCCTGTAATAATCCTTGTTTGAAATGATCATCAAGTCATACTTTTCAATAAACTGTTTTAAAAAGTTCCAAACCTTCCTGTTAGGGTTTGACAAGTCAACATGGCAACGCCAAATCCAAGGCTGTTCCTTCTTGTAAAAGCTTATCAAAGGCAATGGTTGCGGATCGTGAATGAAAACCAAGTCATGCACAATGTGCGTGTAAATAGAGAACTCTTCGTTTGACTGTATGTAAACCTTCTTTTTAATACTTGTAAAATTTATAAGATCTCCTTGCAACGCGTTGTGAAACTTTTTTGTAATACCAAAAAAGTCTGGATTCCCTCTTAAAATCCTCCAACCAGTAACGATGCCTAAACTGTTAAGCAAAGGCACTAGTGATGACAATAATTCTGCAACACCACCCCCTTGATAAGTAGAATTAATGTGAATTATGTGTAAGTGTTTAAGACTTTCAGCTTTGGCTTGAAGCTTTCCAACAACTTCGCTGCCAACTATTTTTCTGTAATCCTCAATCCTGGGCATGAAGTCACCGTTAATAAAACATGAACTCAAACTTTAAAAATGTTTTCAAATGCGCTGAATAACGCCACGCTTTGGATTGTAAATGTCTCCACTCCTTTTTAATTTTTCTAAAATCTCTTCACACTTGTGTCTAGGAACACCTCTCTGCTCTGCCAGGCTTATAACATCTTCCTCTGCAACTTCCTTGTTAGGACTTTTAACTTCTAACTCAGCTATTATGTCGCGAACAATAGCTATCTGGCTTCGCTGACTTGCAGGAATGCCAGTAATGACGCGGTCAATGTCAATACGCCCAGTTTCTGGATCTGTGCCAATTTGTGCCAAGCAGTAATGCACTAAATCAATAGCTCGCCTAGCATCTTTCTTTGTAACCCTGCTGCTTAACCTTGTCTTAGCACTTGCCTCTGCCAAACGCACTAGAGCTTCTAGTTGCCTAGCACTTATAGGTATTGTTCTAATACCTCCCTCCTCAATTGAAGAAGCGCTACGCATTTTTAGATAGTACTGCTTGATCTCTTCCAACGCTGCGTCTGTGAGTTTAGGCTTTATTTTCTGCCTAGCGTAAGCAATGTATTTTCTTAAAAGCTTAGTGTCAATCTCTGGCTTTAACGTGGTGCTGTCTTTGTGCAATTTTAAAATAAAACTAGCCATTGCTTCATCTTTATCCTTGTTAGGCAAGTCTTTAATAGGGAATATTAAGTCAAAACGATTAATCAAAGTGCTCGGCAAGTCTATTTGCTTAGCAATAACTTCTGTAGGGTCAAACCTTCCAAACTTTGGATTAGCAGCTGCAAGCACTGTTGTTTCAGCTCTAAGCGTTGCTTGAATGTTCGCTTTTGAAATGCTAATGCTTTGCTGTTCTAAAGCTTCATGCATCGCGTCCCTGTCCTCCTTGCTCATCTTGTCAAGCTCGTCAATACAGCAAATGCCTTGATTTGTAAGCACTAAAGCTCCTGCTTCTAAAGCCCAGCCGCGCAAGAATTCATCCCTAACAACAGTAGCTGTTAATCCTGCGCCACTAATGCCTTTACCGCTAACATATCTTGCTTTAGGAGCGATTTTCGCTATGCGTTTAAGGATTTGGCTTTTACCACTGCCAGGATCTCCAACGAGTAATATGTGAATGTCACCCCTCGTTACAACACCGTCTTCTCTTGCTTTACGAACACCTCCAAACATTTGCAAAACTAAAGCTTCTTTAACCTTTTCATGACCATAAATTGTTGGGGCAACACTGTTAACAAGTCTTTGATAAATCTTCGGATCTTGAGAAAGCTTTAAGATTTCATCTTCTTCTTCAGCACTGATTTGTAATTCTAAAAAGCTTTCCTCTAACGGCTCAACATTGTTCGCTTGAACTATCAAGTCAAACCTTGTGCTTTTACCACCAGAAGCAAGGGTTATAGGAACTTCTTCTATGACGCCAATAACTGTTACCTTGCTGCCAGGATTTGTTTTCCTCTCAGTCATGGGACTTACAAGGTCTTCTCTCAGCAGTACAGCAATCCTTTTAGGTTGCTCTCCACCTTCAAGGTCTTCAGGAGCTTCTTCAAGAATAATCCTTTGAACATCTACCAAAGATTTTTCTATAAGCCTGAAACCGCCCTTTCTGCCGCAAGCACAACGCGTAGGTTCCCTAAACTTGTTATCAACTTGCAACACTGTTAATATTGCTCCACAGCTAGGGCATTCAAACTTTGCACTCGTTACTTGAGGCCTAACATCACTCTTCTGCCTTATAATGCCTTGAAGCTGCACTAACTTTCCAATGTGCTTAGACCTTATATCCCTGATAGCTATGCGTTGGGTTTTTGGCAAGTTTCTAAACCTAACCCTAAAGTTTGTCTTGTCACCTGCTAATTCAAAGCGTTCAACAGCTATTTCAGCTGCGCGAATGCTTTCCTGAGGCATGTCTAACAATTGCTCGGCTAGTAAAGGATCAAAAGCTGCTAGCTTTGCAAAATCAACGATTAAAACTTTTTCACCCTGACTTAAAATCTTAGCTATTTCTGCATAGTAATTTCTTTCTAAGAATTCCTGCCAACGCGTGATTTGCTCGTCAGCAGTTAGTTCTTTAACATCTTCAGGTTTTTCAAGATCAACAGCCATGATCATGCAAGGTTAAAAATTAAAAATTTTAAAGCATTTACAAAGCATTTGCACTGGCTTGTCAGTTTTTAAATTTAAAAGCATTAAAAATCACTTGCTGCTTTGAACAGCTTTCAAGCGTTCAATCAGCATGTCAATAGCTTGGTTCACTTCTTCCTCGCTCTTAGTGCCTGTGCAAACAATTTTTCCATTCCTAAAAAGCAAGAACGTTGCTTTAGCGTCTAAAAGCTTGTACACAAGCCCAGGGAATTGTTCTGGCTCGTACTCAGTGTTTTCAAGCTTCATTGCTAGCAAGTTTAAATTCAAATCCATGCCAATGCTGCCAGCAGCTACAATGTTTTGCACGTTAATCTCTGGTTCAATGTTAATCTCAACACCAATCTTTTTAAGGTTTTCAATAATGTTGCGAATGCTCTCCTTAACTTTTTCCATGCTTTTCGCTCCAGTGCAAACAATGCGTCCAGAGCTGAATATTAGAGCTGAAGTTTTAGGTTCTTTAATCCTGAAAACCAAGCCAGGGAATTGTTCTGGATTGTACTCAGTATTGCTAAAAGTAGCTGCCATTCTCTCTAATGGAACATCTCTGCCAAGGCTTGTGCTCACAACAATGTTCACGATTTTAACGTTTCGCTCGCCTTCAGAGCCTTGCTTAATCCTAACAGCTTGACCTTGAACTTGTTCTTTACCCATAGGCATCACTCCTTTTACTTGAACTTTTTCACGCTTTTCTTGAACACTAACACCAATGCTTGTTTTGCTAGGTTGTGTTGGTTGCGTTAATTGTCTTGGTTGCCCAACCATTGGTTTAGGCTTTGCTTTCTGCTTTGAAGCAGCAAGACTGGATGGTTGTTTCTTAACCCTTTTTATTGTTTGCTGTTTTGTCCTAGCTTTCTTTGCCCTAGCTTTGCCTTGCTTTACCTTTAAACCTTTCCTTGCTTTACCTTGCTTAACACGCCTAACCATCTTCTTCTTAGGCTTTGCTTTAACACGCCTTGCTTGCTTTGCCTTCTTAACCTGTTTTTTACCAACCTTTTTCTTGCTAAGCGTTTTCTTAACTTTTTTAACTTGTTTCTTACCAGTTTTTTTACTTGCTTTCTTACTCGTTTTTTTAACGCCTGCTTTGCTAGGCTTTGCTTTAGACTTCTTAGATGTTTTACTCTTAGAAGCTTTTTTAGAAGCTTTCTTAACAGTGTTCTTTACGTTCTTTACAGGTTTAGACCTGCGAAAAATGTTTAGAGAAACCATGCTACCACCCCCAAAGCTTGAAATGCGTTGTAAACGCTTTTAATTTAATGCTTGTTTTTAAAGGTTTTTTAAACACTTTTATA
>JAGGZX010000079.1 GCA_021161785.1 Candidatus Woesearchaeota archaeon
AAATCCCAAGCAAAACTCAAAGGCAAATCACCACCAACAGCAAAACAAGACAAAGTAACATTCAAAGGCTCAACACCACTCAACGGACTAGCAGAAGCCTCAACACCAACTATAAGATCATCCACAGGAACAACAAATATAGGAACGTCAAACGTCACAACATTAAAACCATCACCAACACTTAACACTATGCTGTCATTACCATTCCAATCAGGCAACGGGTTTAAATACAAACTACTGCCATACAAACTAACAACTAAGTGTTGAGGAGGTTGAACAATGCTATAAGTTAAAACACTGCCTTCAGGGTCAAAACAATAATCATCCAAATTAAGGGTTAAATCATGATCCTCAAGCAAGGTTATATTAGTTAAATTACAAACAGGCGGTTGGTTTTCAAGAACTTCCAAGTCTTGAACTGCTAGACTATGCTCTAAATCGTCACTAACAATTAAAGTTACATGATAAACACCTGTTTCATTGTAAACATGCTCAGCAATAACACCCTCACCACTAGAACCGTCACCAAAATCCCAGACAAAAGTTAAAACATCACCATCAACATCAAAACTTTCCGAAGCGTTAAACAACACTTCCTGACCAACAACAGGGTTTAAAGGCTCAAAACTAAACAAAGCAACAGGAGCGTCATTAACTGGTAACACTGTTATAGGTATGTACAAGCTAAAACCTTGTAATCCGTCACTAATCGTTATTGTTAAGCTGTCATTACCATTCCAATCTGGTAATGGATTTAAATACAAACCACTGCCATACAAGCTAGCTATTAAATGCTGAGGAGCACTAACAATGCTATAACTAAAAACATCACCATCAAGGTCAAAACAATAATCATTCAAATCCAATGTTAAATCATGATCTTCAAGCATTGTTATGTTAGTTAAATTACAAACAGGCCCATGGTTTAGGTTGCTAACGCAAACTTGTTGTGACGTAACGTCAAACAAAACATTATCAATAACTGAGAGCGTTACGTTAAAGCATTGACTTGCATTAAAAGCATGGCTTGTAACGCAGTCTTGCGTTGAAAACACAACCCCATCACCAAAATCCCAGACAAAGGTTAAAACATCACCATCAACATCAAAACTATCACAAGCATTAAACAAAACTTGCTCGCCAACAACAGGGTTGGAAGGAGTATAATTAAACACAGCAACAGGAGCGTCATTAACAGAAACAACAACAATACTAACGTCAAGTTCAACAACGTTAACACCGTCAGTAACGCTTAAAGTTAAAACATCAACACCGTTCCAGTCAGGCAACGGGTCCAAGTATAAGTTGTTGTTAAACAAGCTAGCAATCAAGTGCTGAGGAGCTTGCATGATTTGATATTGCAACGGCAAACCTTCAGGGTCAGAACAATAATTGTCAAGGTTTAATGTTAAATCATGATCTTCAAGTATTGTTATGTTGTTTAAATTGCACACTGGGGCAAGGTTTTGCGTTTCAACATGGATGATATTGCTTAGTGCTTGAGCATAGTCATTGTCATTGTCTTTCACAATGCATCTGGCTCTGTAATCACCTGCACTGTATGTGTATGTAACTTGGTTTTGCAATGGGTTGAAGTCTGTGTCTATAATACCGTCATTTGTGAAGTCCCAGGCAAAGCTTAAAGGCTCATTACCGCCAGTAGCGTTACAAGTTAATAACACTTGTAAAGGTTCAACACCATTGCTAGGGGTTGCTGTGACAATAACGTTTTGGAATGGTATTTCATCATCGTCGCAAACGCCGTCATCGTCAATGTCAGAGCATTGCACGTTTATAGCGTTGCTTAACCCTTGGATTTGATCACCGTCATTGTCTCTTGCTATGCACCTGGCAAAGAATGTTCCTTCATTATATGTGTGTGTTATTTGAGAGTTTTGCTGGTTAAAGCTTGTGTCTATAACGCCGTCGTTTGTGAAGTCCCAAGCATATGTTATTGGCTCATCACCACCTAGAGCGTTACAATTTAATTGTACTTGTAATGGTTCTTCACCAGTGCTTGGGTTAGCAGTCACTGTTATGCTTTCAAAATCATTGTCTTGCCTTACAACTTCAAAGTCTGAACCATAAAATATTGGTTCATACCATGGTGGCGGTCCTGGAATGTAAACTTCGCAAAGCCATACTTCACCAGCATGTGTAACGCCTGCAGGTATTGTGTTACTGTAACCTGGTTGGTAAACCCCGTCTTTATACCAGTAGTAAAAGAAAGGTCCTGAACCACTAGCTATGCATGTTAATGCTTGTCCTTGCAACGGGTTGTCTGGTTGCACGTCAACGTTTTCGTCAGCGATAACAATCATCGCAGTTACTGCGAGCATTAAGGAAAGGTTTATCACTAACACTAAAGCGAGAAACGTTTTTTTAAATTTTGAAACGTTTGCATTCATTCAAAAACACCCCCTTCATGGATGGTAAGTGATTGTTCCTGGTTCAAAACTTCCTAGGATAAGCCCTATGCTAATGTTTGAATCATTAACGCTTGTTTTATCATGATTCGTTGATAATGAATGATAAGCCAAGTTAATGCTTAACGGCAATTCATGAATCTTTGTTAAGGGAACTGTCAAGCTTACATTGTTGTAACTTGTTTTGCTGCTCCTAGGCGCGTTTGGAAATCCTTGCAAGTGATTAATAAAGCTTTGCCCAGCGTTAAATGTTAACATGTAAGCTTTGCCATCATGTTCATAACCAATCATGCCTATCAAACAGTAATTCTTTGTCAATTCTTCAATGCTTGTTTTTGTGAATTCTAGATCTGTAACTCCTGATTGCTTGTCATAATTCACAGAACCGCCTAGAAGGTATAACATTCTTGATCTTCCTTGTTGTCCTTGCTCGTTATTGGTTAAGTAAACTCCAAGTCCATAGTTAAAACCTTGTTTGGTTGCAGTAAAGTTTTTTTCATAAACACCTGTAGTTCTTGTTTTTGACGCTCCAAAGAATGGCTGCACTAACAAGTAAGGTATAGGATAAATGTTTAAACCTGTTCTTGCTTTTAATTCTTGACCTTCAAAACTTCCTTTTTTTGATTGCTTGTAATTGTACTCACCATATGTTTTAGAAGCGTTTAATGCTAAGAAATGTTTAATGCTTGAAACATTCAAGTTTTCATAATCAAGAAGCATGTTTAATTCTGCTTTAGCATAAGGCATGGTTACTTGTTCAACACCTAGTGGTGATCTAAAAGTGTTTACTGCTTTGCCGAAACTGGTTGATATAATAGTTGTGAGCGTTGTTTTTGAGGTTGTTTTTGGCTTAACAACTGGTTTAGAAAGTTCTTGTTTGTTTTTTTCAAATGGTTTTTGTAGCTCTTGCTTTGCAACTTCTTGCTCTTCACGTGGTTCTGCTAACAAAAGCGTTGGAGTCCAAAAGCTTTCTTCTGTTTTATTATCATGTTTTGATTGCACAGTTATTATGAATTTAACACCTTCAGCTTCATATTGTTTTAATAATTGTTGTAAATCGTTTTGCAAGTTTTTATATTCTTGCTCGTCAATAATGCCAAAGGTTTGATTGTTTAGAAATACTTCTAAATCTTGCTTTAAACCTTGATAAGCTTTAGGGTTAAGCCTTGCTAGTTCTTCCAAGCTTGGGTATTGCTTTAAAGCATTAACTGCTTGTTGTAAAATCCTGTCTTGCTTGTAACGTTTTATGCTGTTGAAAGCTTTTACTTCGTAAATAATTTTTCTTTTTTCCGGCTTTAAAGGCTTAACTACAAGGTTAGAATTTGGTTTTACAAGGTAATAACTCTGTACTGCTTGATCTTGATTTTGAGGTATTATTATTTCACAGTTTTTTTCAGGTATTAAATAATTGCGTTGCTTTTCTTCTTGCTTTCCTTGTTCTCGTGTTTTTATATGGTTGGCTTGTTCTTGGTTTTCTTGAATGTTTTGTTCATGATTTTCAGGCTTTGGGTCTGCTTTGAAAAGCACAACACTTGCTTTTCCACCTCTAGCAAAGAATTCTTCTGGGTAGTAATTGTTTTTGGTTTTTGCTGTGTCAGCATTGTTTGGCTGCAAGCTTAGTGCTATGCTTAACAATATTTTTGCAAGACTCGTTATTAACATTATTAACACCTCAACACAAATTTTTGTTTTGCAATCACTATACAGTAGTTTAAATTCTGCTTGGTTTAAATGAGTATTTACAAAAGGTTTTTAAATCTTTCTATTTTGAAACTACTAACCAATAGTTATAAATAAGCATTGTAAACAATTTAAACAGTTTAAAAATGCTTTAAACGCTTTAAAAAATGTTTAAAAAAACAAAAAATCATGAACTGAAAAAATGTTAAAACAAAACATGATCATGATTATAGGCTCTGGAAGCGCTGGCAGTTTTCTAGGTTTAAAACTAGCAAGGCATGGTTTTAACGTGCATGTTATAGAACAACAAGGCAATGCTGGAGGCTTTCAAAAAGACACTGGACTAGTAAGTAATTACATAACAAACGTTTTAGAAGCTAACAATTTACAACTGCCTAGAAAGCTAGTTATTAACAAGTTGTACAATTATGTTATTCACGGCTTGAACAAGCAAGTATTGATTAGTTTAAAAAATCCAGACTTTCTAATTGATAGTTACGCGTTTGACAATTGGCTTTACGAAAAAGCTTATGACTATGGAGTAGTGTTTGCTTTCAACACGAGATTTCAAAACATTCAACAAGGCAAGGTTGTTTTAAAAGATTTGAAAAACAAAAAGGTTTACAAGATTAAGCCTTCAATACTCATAGCTGCAGATGGTGTTAATAGCAATGTTGCTAAACAGGTAAAGCTTTACGGCGATAGGGTTTTATATCAAGGTTTAGAATTCACTGTGAAGACAACGCTTTTTAAAGATTCAAACACAGTGCATGTTTATCCTTACTATGAACTCTTAGCATGGGTTGTTCCAGAATCTGAAACCATTGCAAGGGTTGGGTTAATAGCAAAGACTGCTGGATTGAAAGCTTTACAAAGGTTTTTGAAACACTTAAACATTTACAATGTTAAAGTCTTGCAAAAGCGTGCAGGCCTTGTTTGCTTGTACAATCCCAAGCAAGCATGGGTTTCAAACACTGGTAGAACCCTACTCTTAGGAGATGCTGCTTTGCAAATGAAAGCAACTAGCTTTGGAGGTATTGTTCAAGGATTAAAAGCTGCTCAACACTTAGCAAACGCTTTAAAGCTTGGAAAGCCTGTGATGTATGGAAAACTAGCAAAGCCTTTGCGCAGAGAGTTATACATGCACTTGGTTATAAGAAAGTTTTGGAATTCTGTACCATTAAAAAAATGGGATTTGATAATTCAATTGTTAAAGGATAACAAAGCATTAGTTGAAGTGTTAAGCAAGCATTCAAGAGATAACATTGCAAGCCTTGTTTTACAAGCATTGAAGAACAGTCCGAAATTGTTAAACATGAAAAACTTGGCAACAATCTTGAATTTAACCAAATAAAACTAAGCTATTAATGCTTTGTCAGTGTTTTTAATCACAGTGTTTTTCAATCAATACGTTTAAGCAAGGGTTTAAGCAGTAAAGGCGTTAAAATCGTTGTTAGCAGTATCAGCATAAACGTTGCTCCAAACAATTGATCTGAGACAAAGCCTAGTTTTGAACCGATAGCAATAACTGTTAAAGCAACTTCGCCGCGAGCCATTCTGCCAATGCCTAAAGCAATTTTTTCTTTAAAACGCATTTTAGCAATGCAACCACTAATAATTGCTGCTAAGACCTTGCTCAAAATAGCTATGAGCACGAAAATGATTGAGAAAACAGACACCAAGCTTAGGTTTAGCTTAACGTTTAAGCCTACAAATGTGAAGAAGAAGGGTATGAAAAACCCGAAGCCCAATGTTTTAAACTTTTCCAAGCTAACCCTTTCTTTTAAGAAAGAAACTTTTGAAAGCAAGATTCCTGCCAGGAAAGCGCCTATAACGCTTGACAAGCCAAGGGTTTCTGATATAACGCTTAGCAATAACACAACAACGATAGCCATTGATATTTGTATTTCTTCAGTGTGCATCTTTTTCAAAAAAGAAAACGTTTTAGGGATTAAGAATAGTAAAAGCAAGAAAGTGGCTGCGAACAAAACAATTTTTAAAACAACCATTGCTAGGTTTAAAACGTTAAACGTTCCATTGACAGCTAAACCGAGAAGTATTACTAATATTAAAATGCCCACGATGTCGTCAATAATGCTTGATGTTAAGATGTAACGCCCAACTTTCGTATTTATCTTGTTAAGACTTATCATCGTGCCTACAGATATTGAAACACTGGTTGCTGCAAGCACTGCTCCTAGGAATAAAGAGGTTATCAAAGGTAGTTTAAACAACAACCCAGTCATTGATCCTAGAATGAAAGGCAACACACCCCCAATGATTCCAGTCCATAAAATGCCTTTCCTTTCATGCTCAAATTTTTTAATGTCAAACTCGAAAAAGCTTGCAAAGAATATGATGAGTATTAAACCAATCTTTGCTAGTGCTTCAATGCTTTCAGGGTTTACTAAGTGCAACACTGGTCCTAGGACTAGTCCAGTGATTATGCAGCCTAAAAGCTCTACAGATCCTAAACGTTCAGACAGAGCTCCTAAAAGCTTTGAAAAGAACAGTATTAAAATAATGTCTATGATCAAGGTTTCCATCTTAACAAGCACCTATCAATTTTTGTATAATGTCGTCAATGCTTAAAACGCCTTTCACTTGCTTGTTCTCGTCAATAACAACCACTGCTCTTGCTTCTTGCTTGAGCATTAAGTAGGCAATGTTTTCAATTAATTCTTGCTCGTCAACAAATTCTGGTTCTTGCATTACGTGTTTTGCTTGAGTAGCAAAGTATCCAAAATCTAGTTGGAATCCAAAGTTTATGATTTCTTCCTTGGGAATGTTTTTAGGATTAATCACGAGTTTAAACAAGTCTATCTTGTGTATAACCCCTACAAGTCTTGATTTTGAAAACACGAGAACAATGTTGAGCTCTGGATCGTTTTTAAAGCATTGAACAACTGTTTTTATAGAGTCATCAACATGTACTTGCGCATAGTTTTTGTGGTATAAATCTTTAACTTTTAAACTTCCCACAAGTTTGCGGAACATGTTTTATAAAATTTAAAAATTGTATTAATAAAGTTTTCGCAAAATTTATAAGCTGTTTTTAAAAGCAATTGCATAAAATGAAAAACAGGCAAGGCTTTGAAAACGCGTTGAACAAGTTTTTAAAGGTTTGGAAGTCTAAACCTTTTGTTGA
>JAGGZX010000007.1 GCA_021161785.1 Candidatus Woesearchaeota archaeon
AGCTTGTGAAAGCTTTCATTTTAAAACATGTTTATGGCTCTGACCATGCCCCTGTAGGCATTGTGTTAAAATTGTAGCTAGCATAATGCATTTAAGGTTGTAAATTGTTTTTATAATAGCAATACTCTGCAATTAAACACTTATCGCACAAAGGTTTTCTTGCTTTACAAATTGTTTGTCCAAAACCCACAAATGCTTTGTTAATCTTATTCCAATATTTTTTTGGAATTATCTGCATTAACGCTTTCCTGGTTTGTTCAGGGTTTTTTGTTTGAACCAGGCCGAGACGGTTAGCAATTCTATGCACGTGCACATCAACTGCAATCACTTGTTGTTTTTGCAACCCTAAAAACACGCTGCTTGTTTTAACGCCAACACCTGGAAGCTTTGTTAGTTCTTGAATGCTTTCCGGTATTTTCTTATCGTAACGCTTTATTAGCAGTTCCGCAAGTTTTTTCAAAGCTCTTGCTTTGTTATTGTAAAACGCTACTGGTTTAAGCATTAACGCAAGTTCTTCTTCACTAATTCTTAACAAGTCTTCTGGTTGTTTAACCTTCTTGAAAAGCTGCTCTGTAACTCTTAACGTAACTTCATCTTTTGTTCTAGAGCTTAGAATAATCTTTATCAATGTTTGGAACAGGTTTGTTTTTTGACTTTCAAACCTAAACACTGGTGCTTTTAAAGCTCTTGCTTGTTTTAAACATTGTTTTAGAATAAACCCAATATTCTCAACAGCTTTCGGGTTTGGAATTTTAAAGCTTTTTGTTTCAGTTTTAATACTTGATTGCATTCAAAAACGTTTATGGCTAAAATTAAAATATTTTTCTAAACTTACTTCAGAAGGAGCAACACCGTTACGATCAACAGGTTTGTCTAGAACTCTTTTATGACTTGTTACGTGATGTGCATGGCTTTGCTTAGATTTTTTCAAGTTTTCCAATTCTTGCGCTAACGTGTTATACTTGATTTTTAAATCGTTTAACTCTGTTACTAGCCGATTGTTTTCTGTTTGTAAAAACACGATTTTCCTGTTTAAAACCTCATTAACTTGTTTTAATTTAAAACCAAGTTTTGTAATGTTTGCTTCAATGCTTCTTATCTGAGCCATTTCCAAACTGTGAGTTTTTTGTTCTTGAACAAGTTCTGCTTGACTTTTAACTTCTTCAATGTCAATACCCATTGATTTTAACACGAAAGGATCGCGATTAGAATTTAATGCTAAGATCGCGTTTTTGTCAATACCCCAGTTTTTAAAGATTTCTGGCAGCGACTGCATGAAAAGTGCAATTGTATTCTAATATATAAATTTTTCTATTAGTATACTTTTTACTACACCATTTACTACTAAGAAGGTTAAACTTCAACATTTATGCGTTTAAAAAACTTATACTTTGCTTTTAAAGCATTAATCTCTTTCTCTAACATCTGGATTTGTTGCTCAATGTTTGCAATAGTTCTTGCATTATTTACAAGTTGCATTACTTCGCCACACTCAGGGCAGTGGAAATTGAAATCCATAGCTTCTTCAAACGTCATTCTAACACAAGCATTTTTACACATATAAAACTCGTTATGCTTTTCTCTCTCCAGCCTTGCTTTAAGCTTTGCAAGCTTCTCTTCTTTAAGCTTTATCTCCAAGTAAGGAATTTCATGCTCATTGAAATCCCAATAACTAATATACCAACCCTTAATTTTATCTTTCTTCCTCTTAAATGTTAATATGTTATGCTCTAACAACCTGTAAAGCAAATTCCTCAAAACATGAATTTCTAAGCCAAGATCTTCAGCAATTTTAAACTCTGAAACCCTGTGCTTGCCTCGCAAGTAAAAAACAATTGGCAATGCTTCTTCACCAACAAGGTATTTCACAACCTTTGTTATTAACTCTTTATCAGCTTTAACCTTTGTCACAGGAATTTTTACCTTGCTTCTAGAACTCACAGCTTTAACTGCTTCTTGACTACTTGCCTTCTTGCTTGATTTTGAAACTTGCTTGTTCTTTACTTGTTTGCCTTTAGATTTTTTTGAAACCTTCTTAACAGATTTTGATTTAGCATTACTAACAGATTTCTTTCTAGAACTAGCTCTATTAACAGTCTTAACTTTCCCAATCTTCTTGCTTTTTAAACGTTTCAAAGATCTTAACCTTACTTCAGGCTTAACAGCTTCAGTAACCATTGTTTCTCACCTTCCATTATTTTTATATTTTGAAAACCTTGATCTAAAAATTTTGATGTTTAACTTGATTGCATTGCCTCTGTTTGTTTAAGATTGTAAACCACCACCCCCGTCCCATGGAAGCTTTATGCGTGTTATTCTTTATTAGTGTTTGACCAATGTTTGAGCACAACTCTTGGTTGGTAACTAGACACCTCTAGCTAAACGTTTTTATTATTGATATCAAATTTTGAGCATTGCTTAAATTTTTCAGTTTTTAACATTTTTTTACAAACAGACACATATTATTCCTTGAAAAAACTAGTATTTAAATCTTTCGTTTGTAATATCAACAAAATCCTCACTAAGCAATGAATTTTTTAAAACAAAAAAATTTTACAATATTGAAAAATATTTTCATGCCAATCAAAAACAGTTTTAAAAAGTTTTAAAAACATTTTTTAATACAAACGCAATAACACGCTGCATGCAACAACAACACAGTCAACCAATACTAAACCTTGTAGACGTGCATTGCCACATAGACTTTCCAGTATACCATAAAACACAAGAATGGTTTAAAACATTCATTAACACTCAAATAAAATCAGGTGTCAAAGCAATAGTTGCAAACAGTAGTTCTTTACAAAGCAATGAAGCAGTGCTAAAACTAGCTAGGGAATATGAAGTCATAAAGCCTGCAATGGGATTACACCCAATACACGTGCATGAGGTAAGCCAGGAAGAATTCCAAAAATTATTAGACAGGATCACTCAAGAGAAACCTTTAGCAATAGGAGAGGTGGGTCTTGACTTTAAAGAAGGTAAAGCTTCAAAGCAAGAACAAGTCAATGCTTTAGAACAATTCTTTGCTGTTGCGAAAAAATTGAATGTGCCAATCATTTTACACTCTAGAGGCGCTGAGTTTGACATTGCTTCAATTGTTGAAAGTTTTAACTATAAAAAAACAATTCTGCACTACTTCAATGGTCGTAAACACTTAATAAAAAAGCTTTCAGAACAAGGATTTTACTTTTCAATACCAACAAACATTGTTAGGCTGCAACACTTACAATTAATGGCTGACATGATACCTTTACAACAATTACTAACAGAAACAGATAGTCCTTACTTAGCTCCTGACAAGTCAATGCCTTTCAACGAGCCTAGAAACGTGTTAATCACGATTCAAAAAATAGCGGAAATCAAAAAATTGCAACCAGAACAAGTAGCAGAGCAAGTTTTTAAAAATTATAAAGCATTGTTTG
>JAGGZX010000060.1 GCA_021161785.1 Candidatus Woesearchaeota archaeon
AAAAACTAAAAACAAGCTTGAATGATGTAAAGATTATAGACGTTAAAGATCTATTCTAATTCATTGTTTGCTTTGCTTTTTAATGTTTTCACATCTTGCTTTGTTCGCTATTCAAAATTTTTTTACTATAATCAGAGTTATAGTAACCATGATTATACCTACAAAATTTGATTACATCACTAACATCCCAAACTTGTATGTTTTTAAGATCCCTCCTTATCAAAGACTTGTCAGGAACTATCAATACTTTTTGACATTTAAACATGTTTAATTTTTCTTCTAGTTTTCTAAGTTCTTTGCTGTTAATCCTGTTCTTCCATTTAACCTCTGCCACAAGGCTTAACTTTTTAAAATCTGTCAATGCTATGTCAACTTCAAGGTTTGGCTTGTTAATTATCACAGGCGTCTTGTTAAACAGTTCTACAAGTAATTCTCTAAAAAAAGATTCTACATGCCTACCAAGCTTTTCTTTAAAATATTTCCTGTCAACGTCTATTTCAGAAAAGTTGTACTTCTCGTCAAGATAGTAATATAATTCAATAACTGGAGAAGCTATGAAGTAGTAATACCTGTTTTTGAAATAGTCTTTCACTCTCGTTATTAAACCCATGTCAATCAAGTTTTTCACATACTGCTTTATAGCTCCAGTGTCTTGCTTGTCTATCAACTTATAAGAGTAAAGGTAAGAAACAATTTCTGACAAACTGTTTTTACCTAGAGATAATGCTCTTATTATAGCTTCATACCTGTTTGAAAGCTCTTTTTCCTCTTCACTAAATATCTCTCCAATCAATGCAGGGATAGTGAATTTTAAAGCCTTCAAAACCTGCCATAAATCCTTGTTAAAAAACCTGAGCAGTAAAGGCTCTCTCAAATAAACTGCAGACTCAACAAGCTTTTTCCCAGCTAACTTTCTAGATAAATTGTTAATTATATCTCTTGTTGAAATCAAATCTAGTTTGAATTCTAAAAACAAGCCTACTATTGGAGACTTTTTTTGTATTAAACGTTTAGCAAGGTTTAATGTTGATGTTACTAAAACCAAGTTTTTAGGTGCTTTCATATGCAAATAATCTAAAAATTGCTCTGGCAACCTGTGAAACTCGTCAATTATTATTATCTTATCAACTTCATCAATGATTCTAACTAGTTCCTCATAAGTTATGTTCTCCCTTCTCTGCTCGTAATAAATTGTTTTATCCCTTCTGACAAAGAAGTACAAGCTGTTTTTAAACACTTGTTTCACTAAGAATGTTTTCCCAGTCTTACGCCTACCATAAACTATTAATGGCAATCCAAGCTTTTTTATCCTGTTTATATCCTTTTCCCTATATATAATCATGATTATAGTAACAATGGTTATACTTATAAATTTTTCGCTAAAAAATTTTTGATTTACAATCAAATAATAACATTTATAAAACCTTTCGCTAACCCTTGCTTTCATGAAGCTGCCTACAACTATGAGAACGTATTGTCCATACTGTAAAAAGTATACTAAGCACAAGGTGATACAGGTAAAGAAGAAAGGTAAAGGTTCTAGACATCCTTTAAGCAAGGGTGGTAAGCCTAGAACGAAACGTCGCGGCTTATGGCGTGGTCATGGTAATTTAGGGCGTTACAGCAAGCCTCCAAAACCGAAAATGACTGGTAAGAAACAATCCAAAGTTGTTGATTTACGCTTACAATGCAAGGTTTGTAACAAGCAACATGTTAAAGTCTTGCCGAGAGCTAAGCGTGTAGAAATTAAAAGCTAATCTTTGAAATCATAGTTAAAGGTGAAGTCATGCGTTTCAAAACAAACCCCACTAGCAGGTTTGTCAAAGTTAGATGTCCTAAATGTAAGAATGAACAAATCATTTTTGGAAAAGCAAGTTCTAGAGTAAAATGCTTGGTTTGCGGCAGGCTATTAGCAGAACCTACTGGTGGAAAAGCAAAAATTAGAGCTAGAGTTCTAGAAGTGTTAGAGTGATCACCAGCCAAAAGAGCTGTAAACCACATGGAATGGTAAATAATTCTTGTCTCTTAAAACCTGTTCAATGCTTGCTTCACTTATATATCTTTCAGCGTTATCCTCCTTAATCCTGAAATAAGGCGTGAGTCTTGGCTCTCCAAAAGCACTAAGCTCATATTCATCAACCATTGCTTCTATGCATAATTCTAACCTTTCCTCATCATTTCCATTCTTATGCTTTTTTCCAGGCTTGTAAGTGATCTCTCCATTAACACTGTCACCATTCCTTAATTCAAACATAGCATACATTCCTGCTAAAACTTCTGAAAGCGTTTTATACTCATGGCCATCTATTCTGTAATGCTTACCATCAAACTCTATTGTCACTTGCTTTGTAACTGGTTCACGAACCCTGTTAGCATAAATATCTGACAATAACTCATGAACTCTTCTAAAAAGATCTTCTCTTGCTTGTTTAGGTTGTTCCATGAAAACCCACCCCCTTGCGTTTTTTATATTCTTCAATTTTTTCCAAATTTTTTATAATGCTTTCTTTCAAGCTTCCGAAACATTTTCAAATCTTGGCTTTGTTTTTAAAAGTTTTTCAAACATCTTTTTAATGCTTGTTTTAAAATTTTTTGAATTTCAAGTTTTAAGTTTTTTGAAACTGTGTTTTAGGTAGTTTTTTTGTTAAAACCAAATTTTTTCCATATGGAAAATTTATCTTTTTGCAAAACGCAGCAATCCACAAG
>JAGGZX010000042.1 GCA_021161785.1 Candidatus Woesearchaeota archaeon
CAACCATAACAACAAACGCAAAAATAAAAGAAAACACAAAAATCATTATTGACACAAAGCTAACACAACGCTAATGTTTAACAAAAAACTTTTTAATTAAAAAGCTTTAAAAACAATGAATAACATGAAAGCCTTAATGCGCAAGCATGCTAGAAAAACTGCAAGCCAAACATTTAATTATAAAAACTTGCAAGCAAGCACAAGCCAACCAAGCATAAACAAAGACTCAATATTTGTAACACTATTCTTAGTGAGTGTTATTGGAGCAATATCAGCAGCTTTCGCTATAGGGCCTTTAGTATTGCTTATAGGTTTCAACCTAGCATCATTGTTAATAACAATGGCTATTAGTTTAAGCTTAGGATTCAATGCAGCTATAAGCATTAAAGATCTTGAAGCAAAAACTAAGCATCACGCAGTGCTAAACATAAGCATATTCATAAGCAGTGTTTTCGTGTTTTTAACGCTATGGTTAATACTGCAAAACTTGCAAGAACAATACTTACACATCCCAAGCGTGAATCCAATGTCAATACTAGGCTTGAGCATTGTATACTCTGTAAGCTTCTTACTGCCTTATGCAGCAATCTTAAAACTCAAATCCAAAACTAGTTTAAACCAGGTAAGCCTAGACCAGTCAAGCATTGAACAATACATTGAGATAGAGCAATAGTTAAAGGTGTAATCTTGGAGCTGAAACAATGCGTTGAACAATTCTTCAAGCATAAAAACGGAATTGTCCAAGAATTAAAAGAATGGAATGTTAACAAGCATGAAAAGCTTTTAACTAAAAAACTCTCAAACCCTTCTTTTAAAGCGTTTTTAAAAGAAATGCTTACCAATGCATTAATCATTGATTACAACAACAAGAAATGGTTCGTGTTCATAACAAAGACAAATCAATTAACAAGTCAATTTTTAAACAATTTAAAACAAATTTTACAAGCATTGCAAGCAACATTGCAAGCATTAAAAATTAAGATGCAACAACAAGAAATCTGCATAGCAACCCAATGCAATAAAGAATTAATTCCAGAAATCATTAAACAATGGCAATTGCTTTGTAATGAAAACATAACTTTAATGTTCTTCAACTTGGAAAAACACTACCACTGGATTTTAAAACCAAGACTTGTTAACAAGATCATTTCATTAACAGAGCAAACACTAGCGCAATCAAAAATTGAAAAAACATTAGAAAAAGCTTTAACAACAATGTACAAACAAAACTGTGAAGGCATTGAAGTTTGAACAAGCTTTTTTTAACAAAAAATTTAAATATGCTAAAATAGTTCTACTATTTATGGAGTACTATCCAAGAATAGTTGAACTAAAACTGAAAAAGTGGCTTAGACGTAGAGAAATAATCATCATAAAAGGACCTAGACAAGCAGGAAAAACAACGTTGTTATTACACCTTAAAGAAAAACTAAGAGGTAACTATGTTACCTTAGAAGACCCTGAAATGCTTCAAGCTTTTGAAGACAACACGAAAGAATTTGCTAAGCGATTCAAAGGAAACCTGTTCCTAGATGAAGTGCAATATTCAAAAAAAGCTGGGAAATGCTTAAAACTGATTTATGACTTGTTCCCTAAAACAAAGATTTTCGTTACTGGTTCAGGCTCTTTTGACATTAAAACTCCTGTTGGCAATTACCTGGTGGGAAGAGCAGTGTATTTTGAATTATACCCTTTAAGCTTTGAAGAATTTATATTATGGAAAGCGAGAGATCTTTACCCAGTATTCCTCAACTTTAAAAACGAAGTTAAAGCTTTTATAAAGAAGGGAGTGTTTCACTACAAAAAACCTGTGTTTGAAAACGAGTTCAAACAACTCTTACAAGAATACATTCTTTATGGAGGCTTCCCAGCTGTTGTAAAAGAAAAAGACTTTGACATGAAAATACAACTCTTAAAATCCTTGCAACAAACATATTTAGAAAAAGACATCTTCTTCTTTTTTGACGTTAGGCATTTAGAAAAATTTAGAGACGTGTTACGCTTCTTAAGCTTTAACATTGGCAACTTGTTACAACCTTCAAACCTTGCAAGCGATTTATCCATAGACATAAGGACTTTACACAACTATCTAAACATTCTAGAAAACACTTACATAATCAAAAGGGTAAGACCCTTCTTCAAAAACATACTAACAGAGATTAAGAAGACTAGAAAAACCTATTTCTTAGACACAGGGTTAAGAAACAGCATATTATCTAACTTTCAACCCTTATCAACAAGATCTGACAAAGGACAACTACTTGAAAACCATGTTTTCATACAACTAAAGAAATTTGGAGAGATAAGATATTGGCGTACTAAGGGTAAAGCAGAAGTTGATTTCGTGTTGGTAAATAACGAGTTAATACCTATAGAAGTTAAATCCCTAGGCAAGGTAAAAAAAGGTTTCCTAAGCTTTTTAAAAACCTACAAACCAAAAAAAGCGATCGTGTTTTCAGAAAAAGATTTCGGAATAAAAAAGATTGAGAGAACAAAAGTTTTATTCATTCCGCATTGGATTGTGTAATACACAACACCAAATTTAGAAATCTTTATAAAGCGTTGTGAACAACCCTTCAAAAGTTTTGAAAGCGTTTATTGCGATGTTTAACACTTAAAAACTAAAAATCAAAACTGGAAGCTAAAAGCCCGAGTGAGAAGCGTATAGGGCTTTTAAAACCTGCTTCTCTACGGGCTGTTTAAATTTCAATTAAAAACCTTCAATTAAAAACGTTACAAGTAAAACATTACAAGGTTGTAAAGAATGGCTAAGCACCAAGCACAACAGTCAAGCCCGGAGTTTAAACAACTCGTAAGGATTGGACAGACAGACATTCCAGGTCATAAAAGAGTTGCTTACGGATTAACAGCTATTAAAGGTGTTAGCTACATGATTGCTAACGCGATCTGCTTCATTGCAGGCGTTGATAAAATGAAAAAGATTGGAGAGCTTTCAGATCAAGAAATTAACAATATTGAACAAGCGATTTCAAAGCTTTCCGAAAAAGCTCCGAAGTGGTTATTAAACCGTAGGAAGGATTACTCAACTGGCAAGGATTTGCATTTGATAAAAACAGATTTAGATTTAACAAGAGACTTTGACTTGCGAAGGTTGAAAAAGATTAAAAGCTATAGAGGTTTACGCTTGCAATGGGGTTTGCCAGTTAGAGGTCAACGCACAAAGAGTAATTTCAGGAAGAATAAAGGTAAAGCTTTAGGAGTTCGTAGGAAGAAGAAGTAAAAGCTTTTCGGTGTGAAACATGGGGGATCCTAGGCGTTTGAGGAAGAAGTATGAAACACCAGGCCATCCATGGCAAGCTTCTCGTATGAAGTTAGAGTCAGAATTAATGAAGGCTTATGGCTTGAAAAACAAGCGCGAGTTATGGAAGACTAGCACGTTCCTTAAAAAAGCTCAGGACAGGATTAAAAAACTAACAGCTCTTAGAACTGAGCAAGCGTTTAAAGAGCAAAAACAGATCATTCAAAAACTTGCAAGGCTTGGATTAGTGCAAGAGAATGCTTCAAGTGATGATGTTTTAGGCATTGACTTAAAATCTGTTTTTGAGAGAAGGTTGCAAACCATTGTTTACAGGAAAGGACTAGCTAGGAGTGTTAAGCAAGCAAGGCAGTTCATAGTGCACAAGCACATAGAAGTAGATGGCAGGATAGTGACTTCTCCCTCATACCTTGTAAGCATTGATGAAGAAGCTAGTGTTAGGATTAAACCAGGATCTCCTGTTGAGAAATTGCTTAGCATGCAATCATTAGTTGAAGAGCAAGCTAGTTCTGAACAACAATCTGTTAGTGATCAACAACCACAACCGCATCAAGAAGTTCAGGAATCTCAAGAAGAAAGCAAAGCAAAGGCTAACAAGAGTGAAGAAAAACAAGACAAAAAACAAGACAAGGAGGATAAGCCTGATAAGCCTACAAGCACTAAAGCAAAGCAGGATAAAACAGGATAAAACGCTTTAAGGGTTGTTAATCATGGAGCAAAAGAAAGAACGCTGGGGTATTGCTCACGTGTACAGTAGTTATAACAACACGATAATACACATCACAGACCTCACAGGTTGTGAAACCTTAGCGATAAGCTCTGGAGGCCAAGTTGTCAAGGCTGACAGGTTGGAAAGCAGTCCTACAGCTGCAATCATTGCTGCAAAGAAAGCTGCAGAAGCAGCTATTGAGAAAGGCATTACTGGAGTGCATATTAAAATAAGAGCTCCCGGAGGTCATAACGGCCCCATGAATCCAGGACCTGGAGCTCAAGCAGCTGTTAGAGCTTTGTCAAGGTCTGGCTTAAGGATTGGTTTGATTGAAGACGTGACCCCCATACCGCATGGTGGTTGTAGAAAGAAAGGTGGTCGTAGGGGTAGAAGGGTTTAAACACGAGAGGTGTTATCAATGAAGGTTCAAGCTTTAGAGAAGAAAAAAGACTTTTTAACGTTAAGCATTGCTGGTGCAAGCCCAGGATTCATTAACGCTTTGAGACGCATTATCCTGAGCGAGGTGCCTACAATGGCTATTGACGTTGTAGAGTTCAAGAAGAACAACACTGGATTGTATGACGAGATCATTGCGCACAGGCTTGGATTGCTAGTGTTAAAAACTGATTTGAAACATTACAACTTGCCAGAAGAATGCAGTTGTGGAGGTGTTGGCTGTGCCAAGTGCCAAGTTCGCTTAACATTAAAAGCTAACAAGCAAGGCTTTGTTTATGCTTCACAGCTCCAAAGCAGTGACCCGAAAATTGTTCCAGTGCATGAGAAAACACCTATTGTTAAATTACTACCAGGTCAAGAGCTTGAATTAGAAGCTGTTGCAACGCTTGGCAGGGGTAAAACACATGCAAAGTGGCAGCCTGGACATGTTTATTTTAGAGAAAGGGTTAGTATTAAAACAAAGCATTGCGATGAGGAGAAATCTAAACAACTAGTAGAGGTTTGCCCTGCAAAAGTTTTTGCTTTCAAACAAGGAAAATTAAGCATTAAAAACCCTGACAATTGCTTGTTGTGCAATGCTTGCGTTGAAAAAACTGGTTGCGTGGAAATAACGCCTACTGGCGAGTACTTGTTTTTCCTAGAGTCTTGGGGCCAGTTAAAACCTGTTGAGATTTTAGAAAGAGCTAGTTACGAACTAGACTTAAAGCTTAACAGCTTGCTAACATTGTTAAAACAAGCAACGTCATGATTTTAAAATCATGTTTCAATGCGGGGGTGCCCGAGCGGTCAAAGGGGCTGGGCTCAGAACCCAGTGGTGAAGCACCTTCACGGGTTCGAAACCAAGCGAAAATCCCGTCCCCCGCATTTAGGTTTTAAGACTTTAAGGTGTGTTCAATGCTGCGCGAAGGCTTGCAAACAAAGAAAGGCAAGGTTCGCAGGAAAAACCTTGCAATCTTAAGGAAGAACTCAGAACTAGCAAGCACCATATTACAATTAAGACAAGTCGCTATTCAAAACAATTCAGGATTTTGGAAGAAAGTTGTTTTAGAATTACAAAAACCTAGGCGTAACAAGAGAGTTGTTAATATTTACAAGATTCAAAAACTTGCAAAGCAAGGAGACGTTATTGTAGTGCCTGGAAAGGTTCTAGGCACTGGAGACTTGTCTTTAAAAGTAACTATCGCTGCTGAAAGCTTTTCCAAGTCAGCGCTTGAAAAAATTAATAGCGTTGGCAAAGCTAGAAGTCTTTTAGACTTAGCAAGGGAAAACCCGAAAGGCACTGGTTTAAAAATCATTGTTTAAAAAACTTGATTTAAAAACTGAAAAAGGTGTAACGCAATGATATTAATCAATGGTGAAGGATTAATCCTTGGGCGTTTAGCAAGCTTTGCTGCTAAGCAAGCTTTGCAAGGAGAAGAAGTAGTGATTGTCAATAGTGAAAAAGTAGTGATCACTGGAAAGCCTGAACTAGTTATTGCAAAGTACAAGCAAGCCATTAACAGGGGAAACCCTTTTAAAGGACCATTCATTAGCAGGCAGCCAGACAAGTTTTTGAGAAGAGTTATCAGGGGCATGCTTCCTTGGAAAAAACTTAAAGGCAGGCAAGCTTTTAAACGCGTCAAATGCTATTATAGCATTCCAGAAGAATTCAAAGACAAGCAATTCACAGAAGTAAAGCAAGCATTGCTTGAAAAATCTAACGCTGTAGACTTCATAACTATTAAAGACTTATGCACTGCTTTAGGGTTTAAGCCAAGGTTTGAAAGAGTGTTACAAAAACCTGTTAAACCATGATTGAAAATTTAAGGAAAAGGTAGGGATCATGACTGGCAAGGATGTGAAAGACAAGCAAGGCAAGCAAGAAAGAAAGCACAGAAAGAAAGTTGTTAAAACAATACACGTGTCTGGCAAGAGAAAAAAAGCGATAGCTAGAGCTACTTTAAAACAAGGCTCTGGAATAGTCAGGATTAACAACGTCTTGCTAGATCACTGGCAACCATTCCTTGCTAGAGAAAAAATTTACGAGCCATTAATACTAGCTGGCAATGTTTGGAAAAGTGTGGATATTAAAGTAAATGTTTTCGGAGGCGGCGTTATGAGCCAAGCAGAAGCTTCACGCCTAGCAATCGCTAAAGCTTTAACAGAGTATGAGCCAAAGCTTAAACAAGTGTTTTTAAACTATGACAGGAACTTGCTAGTAGCTGACATTAGGCGTAAAGAAGTTTCAAAGCCAAACTGTCACGGCAAGGCTAGGGCTAAAAAACAAACAAGTTACCGTTAAAGCAAAACACAATCTTTACTCACAATCATTCGGAGGTGAAATCTTGATAATCCCAGTCAGGTGTTTTAGCTGTGGCAAGCCCATAGGCCACTTGTGGGAAGAGTACAAAGAACGCATTGCCAATGGAGAAAACCCTAAAAAAGTTCTTGACAACTTAGGACTAACAAGGTATTGTTGTAGAGCAGTGTTTTTAAGCCATGTAGACTTAATAGACACTATCGGCAGCTTTAGGAAGAGTTAAAATTTTTTCTTTTAAAACTTAAACAATTGCTTAGCAAACCTTTTTAAAACCTCAAGATAATACTTTGGCAAACCATACAAAGATTTTTGAATGTACAAGTACAATCCTTCAAGGTCTTGCAACGTGAACGTTGCAATGTTTTTCTGACTGCAATAATCTAAAGCTCTCTCAGTGTAAGAGTGATTCGTTATTATAGCTGACAACTCTCTAGGATGATTAAACAACTCTACAACTGCAACAAATTTTGAAACATCTTCCAATCTTAAAGCATGATCCCTGTACTTGCACTCAATCCAAAACGTTTTATTAACAACAAGATCTATCTCAGCTTTTGTTTTTCTAAAACCATGTTTCAACTTCACGTTCCTGTCAACTTTTAACCCTTTACTCGCTAGTTCTCTAGCAACAAGCATTTCTAACAAGCTACCAGAACTTACTGGTTTTTTAACTAACTTCTTGCTCTTACCATGCTTAGACATTGATTGAAAAGTTTTTTAAACATTCAAAAAGCTTTGTTTTAAAAACCTGAAATTCTTACAATTTTTAAAATGCAAGCAGTGAAGAATTTTAAAGCATTACTTGACAACTACTTCACAACTACTTCAACGCTAGTGCTTGCTAAAACCTTGCTAGAACTAGATTCTAAACTAATTGTTAAACTCCAAGGGCTTTGCTCTTGCCCAGGAACTTTAAAACCTTTAACATAAAACTGCTTCACTATCAAAGCATTATCCTCTAAAGCAAGGTTTTCATTAAACATTTCAACCTCTTGCTTTGTTAACACATCAATAATTTTTAAGTAATCCTTGTTAGAAGCGTTAAGCATTAACGTTACCAAAGCAACGCTTTCATTGCTTGAATTAGATTGCAAAGCTTTCAACAACTTCTTAGCGTTTAAAACTTTAACAGTGACAGTGACAAGGCTTGACAACTCAGCTTCATTAACATCAATGCTTGAAGGCTCAACGCTTAGCAAAACACCGTTAGACTTAGCGCTAACACTGCTCGGTCCTGAAGTGACCTTAACATAAATCAAAACAACAACTATTATAGCTATAATGCTTAAAGCAAGGTTGATAACAAGCTTTGTCTTGTTAAACGAGTCACCATTACCACTAGCTCCTAAAAGCTTTATCAAAAACTTTGCAACCATTTTTAAAAACCATGTAAAAACGTTTTTAATAAGTTTTCGCCACGTAACCCTTACTATTACATTCCTTACCGCAAATAACGCATTTACCTTTTGAAGGCTTTAAATCAGTGCCAAACAATTCAACACCCTCTGCAAGGTTTTTAATCTCATCCCAACAATCGCCAGAACCACACCAGTGAACAACTGCAACTTTTTTATTATTAACAGCTTCAACCAATTCTTGTTTTGAGTTAACCTCAACAAAAGATTTTTCAAAAGCTTCACTAGCTTTAACTAATAATTCTTCTTGAATCTGAACAAGCAATTTCTTAACAACGTCAACCACTTGCTGCTTTGCAACTCTCAACTTTTTGTAATCATTCCTCTTAAAAATTGTTAACTCTCCAGTGTTTAACTCTTCAGGCCCAATTTCAATTCTTAAAGGCACGCCTTTCAACTCCCAATAATAAAACTTACTACCCGGAGTTTCATCGTTTAAATCAACAACATTCTCAATACCTGCCTTTGACAGCATTTCAGAAACTTCCAAAGCAAGAGTTTCAACTTCTCGCTTAGCATCTTTAAACAATATGGGAACAATAACAACTTTTATTGGAGCAATCCTTGGAGGTAACACCAAGCCACGATCATCCCCATGCGTTGCTATTGCAGCCACTAACAACCTAGCACCGTTACCAGTGCAAACTTGCCAAGCAAACTTTTCCTCACCATTAGCATCTTTAAACGTTATTCCAAACTTCTTAGCATAAGCTTGACCTAACAAGTTAATACTACCGTTTTCCAAAGCCCTACCGTCAGGCATTATAGCGTAATACTCTATCGCCCCTATAGCGCCTGGGAAAACCTCCCACTTCGGCTTCCAAACCTTTAAAGGCTTAACAGCTATAACGCGCCATAACTCGTCATAAAGCTTTTCATGAAGCTTTGCCTCCTCATCAGCTTCTAGTTTTGAAG
The DNA here is from genome assembly GCA_021161785.1 of Candidatus Woesearchaeota archaeon. GTDB lineage: Archaea > Nanobdellota > Nanobdellia > Woesearchaeales > JAGGZC01 > JAGGZX01. Next base: position 9,072 of record JAGGZX010000042.1, read on the forward strand.
CATGGGCAGTGTGGATTTCATGCCAAACAGTGATTTCACGATCCCTGATTAAAGGCCTAGTATGCTTTGTTTCATACCTAAAACTGCTAACAGTTTCATAAACCCTTAAAGGTAAGTCTTTATGAGTCCTAATCCAAAGCTTGAACATGGGATACATTGCAGGCTCGCCAGTAGGTCTCAAGATGTACTGCTCTCCACCTTCAACGCCGCCTTTAACCCAGAAAGCTTGATCTTTAAAACCTTCAAACCAATCATTGTTTTGCTTTGCATACTCTAAAGGAACAAGCAATGGAAAGTATAACTCTTTAATACCAGCTTTTTTAAACAATTCATCCCAATGCTTTTTAATGTTCAACATAACACTATAACCATACTCTAACCAAACAAAGCAACCCTTAACATTGTAACGCTTGTCAATCAACCCTGCTAATTGAATCACTTGATTGTACCACTTGCTAAAATCAGTCTTCCTAGCTGTTAATTGTTCAGGAAGGATTTCTTGCCCTTGCTCAACGTCAAGGTTTTCAACTCTTGACTTTTCACCCTTATTTTCAGAGCTCATTGCAATAAAAGTTTTGAAAAAACGTTTAAAAAGTTTTTCAAAGAAATGCTTTGTTGCATAATTTGATAAGGTTTATTAGTGTTGTTGTGCAGGAGATGGTTGATTCAGCTAAAGCAGGTGTTATGTTTACTGTTAATCCTGTTAATAAGCATAAAAATGAAATCATAATTGAGGGAAGTTATGGTTTAGGTGAATCTGTTGTTTCCGGGCTTGTTACTCCGGATTCTTTTATTGTTACTAAGAAACCTTTAAGGATAAAAGAGAAAATAATAAATGAGAAGACTATTGCTATAGTTAGGGGTGTTAGTGGTGGTAATAAGAAGGTAAGGCTTCCTGTTAGGGTGGCGAAAAAAGCCTGTGTGAGTGATGGAGAGGTGTTGGAATTAGCAAGGATTGGCATGGGGATTGAGAAATATTATGGGCGGCCGATGGATATTGAATGGGCTATTGATAAGAAAGGCAAGATTTATATTTTACAAAGCAGGCCAATTACTACCCTCTAAATTGGTTGAAGACAAGTTTAGCCTAGTGGCTTCTTCCCTTCTAGTAGCCTTGCATGCTCTTTCTAAGTTTTAATCTTCAGATTTAGATTGTGACAACCAAAAATAATTTATACTAGTAGGTTAAAATTAAGATGCATCAACAATTGCTTTTAAAAAAGGAGGTGTGATCATGGATTTCAAAAAAGGTTTAACACTGGTTTTATTAATTAGCATGGTCTTGATAACGGGTTGTATTAACATCAATGTTGAGCAAAAGCTAAAAAGGAACGGTCACTATGATTTGGACTTAACGATTAGCACAAGCCCTGAATACAAGATACTTCTTAATGGCATTAAAGAAGATCTTCAAGTTGATGATTCTGTGAGGGACAGGTTTGAATATAGAGAAACTGAGACTTCAATCACGTATTCATTCAAAGATATTGATCCTTCAACACATAGATTGTTTAAAGAGGTTGAGAAGAAGCCTGGAGAAGATAATGTTTTTGGCCAGTCACAGCAAACACCTGATTTCTCTTTTATCAACCCTGAAAACATTGAGTTTAAAAAAGAGTTCAAGTTTCCTTACTATGAATTCACGTACAAGTTGAAAGTAACTCCGCCTAGTGAGGAAGAGCTGAAAAAACCTGAAACGTTATCTGTTAATGAGTACATATTGGACGAGGCAGGGGTTTTGGATCAAGAATTAAAGAATGAGATAATGCAAAGCATTAACAATGTTTACAAGAATGATTCTGTTGAAATCATTATTGTTACAAAGAAGCAAATGAGTGCTATGGATTATTTTTCTTACAAGCTTGATTTTATAAACAGTTTTGATTTCAAGAACAAGAACAAGCAATACGTGCTTGTCTTTGCATCTACTAATGAAAACGGCATATGCCGTGTGGAATCAAACATTTTTGATTCTAAAGCTTCTTCAAAGGTCAGGTCTTTGAACAGGGATTTCTCAAAAAATTGCAAAACAGATTATTCTAGTCAAATAAAAAACGTTGTGTTGCAGCTTGACAAGTTCTTCCAATCACATGATTTAACATCTTCAAAGCAAGTGGAGGAGCAAATAAAGCAGTTGTTTAAGATTAGCTACAC
>JAGGZX010000002.1 GCA_021161785.1 Candidatus Woesearchaeota archaeon
CTATAGCTATGAGTAGAGAACTACAAAAATATTATGACTCAATACAAGACTATGTTAAAAAAGCTTATAAAGTTGCAAGAGCTGCTAGAAGCAAGGGTTTTGACCCAGAAACAGATGTTGAGATTTCTCTAGCTAAAAGCTTGGGAGAGCGCATCATTGGAATTGTTAGCTTAGCAGTTCCAGAGCTTTCAAAAGCAGAGCAAAAGATTTTAAAACTTGTTGAAAGCTTGGAAAAAGAGTTTGGAAAGCTTGACTGGCGTGTAGCTTTCAAGCTGGCAGAAGCAGTTGCTAATGAACAATTCTGCAAGTTTGAAAACAAGATAAAAGCAATAGAAGCAGGCATTCGTTTAGGGTTTGCTTATATCACTCTAGGCGTGGTGAGCAGTCCTTTAGAAGGATTTATAGGTATAAAACTTCAAAAAACTAGGGATGGCGAGGATTATTTCACTCTTTACTATGCAGGCCCTGTGCGCAACGCTGGCGGCACTGCAGCTGCTTTTTCAGTATTGCTAGCTGATTATTTGAGAAAAAAGTTTGGGTTTGCAGCTTATGACGCTACAGAGGAAGAAGTAAAGCGTGCATGGATAGAAATTGAGGATTACCATAACAGGGTTACAAACCTGCAATACTTTCCAAGTCAGGAAGAAGTAGAGTTTTTAGTAAAGCACTTGCCAGTGCAAATCGCTGGAGAGCCTTCTGAAAAGCTAGAAGTTAGTAATTACAAGGATTTGCCAAGAGTTGACACTAATCGTTTGAGGAATGGTTACTGCCTAGTCATGGCTGAGTGCTTAGCTTTAAAAGCGCCAAAGCTTTGGAATTGGATTGCAAAGCATGGCAAGGATTATGACTTGGAACAATGGTTTTTCTTGAAAGAATTCGTTGAATTGCAAAAAAGTGTTAGGAGTAAAGCAGCGCAAGCAAAGAATGATGCAAAACTAGAAAAACAAGACAAGACAAGCCCTATAGCTCCAGATTACAATTACTTGAAAGACCTTGTTGCTGGAAGGCCTGTGCTAGCGCACCCTTCAAGGATTGGTGGTTTTAGACTGCGCTATGGAAGAACAAGGACTAGTGGTTATAGTAGTCAAACAATACACCCAGCAACTATGCACGTGTTGAACAATTTTATTGCCACAGCCACACAGTTAAAAGTTGAACGTCCTGGAAAAGCAACAGCTATAACGCTTTGTGACAGCATTCAAGGGCCAGTTGTAAAGCTTAAAGACGGTTCTGTAGTAAAGCTTAACAGTGAAGAAAAAGCTAAAGAGTTGAAAAAACAAGTTGCTGAAATTATTTACTTGGGAGACTTGCTAATTAGCTATGGAGACTTCTACAATAGAGCTCACCCTTTAATACCTTCAGGTTATTGTGAGGAATGGTGGGCTTTAGAGCTTGAAAAAGCTCTTGTTGAAAAGTATGGAACCTTAAACTTTGAAACAATAAGTAAGGACTTGCAATTAACACCCAAAGACTTGCAAAAACTTGTTGAGAAGCCTTTAACAATAAAGCCGAGCGTTAAACTAGCAATGCTTTTAAGTGAAAAACTAAACATTCCACTACATCCAGAGTTCATTTTTTACTGGAAAGCTATTAGCAGTGAAGATGTTATAACACTGTTACAAGCTTTGAAAACAGCTAGCTTTGAATACGCTAACAACCAGTTAAAAAAGATTGTTATACCGTTAAAAGAGCAAGACAAGGCAAAGCAATGCTTAGAAAGCATTGGTTTAGAACACCAATTCGTTAACAAAGAATTTGTAGTGATAAACGATAATGAAGCTAAAGCTTTAATGCTAAACCTTGGCTTAGAATTCTTGATTGAAAAAACAGTTGAAAACCAAGACGTTAACACTACGCAAATCATAGATCAAGCCTTACAAAAAGCTTTAGAAAGCGTTCAAGACAAAGTTGAGAGTGTTCAAGAAGTAACGCCACAAGAAGTAACAACAACAGAGACAAGCACGCAAACAAGCAAGCCAACAATCACTGAAACAAGAATGAATGGTTTAGAACTCATAAACAAGATTTCAAGTTTTAAAATCAGAGACAAAGCAGGAAGCTTTATAGGCGCGAGAATGGGACGTCCTGAAAAGGCAAAGCCTAGAAAGATGGAAGGCAGTCCGAACATGTTATTCCCAGTTGGGAAAGAAGGCGGTCGCATGAGAAGTTTTAACGCTGCTGTTGAAAAAGGAGTTATAACTGCAGAGTTCAAGATTTACTACTGCGATCATTGCAAGAAAGAAGTAGTGCTCCCGGTTTGCGAGTATTGCGGCAGGAAAGCTAGGCCTGTAAAGTATTGCAGCAAGTGTGGTTACGTGAATGATTGCGAGCACAACCCTGTCAGCTTTAAAAGAAAAACTGTTGACGCAAAGCAATTATTGAAAGCTGTTAGAACAATTGTTGGTTTTACGCCAGAACTCGTGAAAGGTGTTAGGGGCACTAGCAACGCTGACCACACTGCAGAACACCCTGCGAAAGGGTTTTTAAGAGCGAAGCATGAATTACCTGTTAACAAAGACGGCACTTTAAGATTTGACGCTAGCGAAGTTCCAATAACGCATTTCAAGCCTTTAGACATAGGCGTTAGCCTGGAAGTGTTAAAACGTTTAGGTTATGAAAAAGACATTTATGGCAATCCATTAACGAGTGAAAACCAAGTCTTAGAGTTAAAACCTCAAGACGTGATACTGCCAGCAAGCCCTGCAAGCCCTGACGAGGGTTGTGACGAATTCCTAACAAGAGCTGCAAACTTTATAGATGAACTATTACAAAAAGTTTACGGAGAGAAACCTTTCTATAACTTGAAAACAAAGAAAGACCTCATAGGACATTTAGTAATAGTGTTAGCGCCGCACACGTCAGCAGGTGTTGTAGCTAGGATTATAGGTTTTTCTAAAACACAAGGCTTGTACGCGCACCCAATGCTTCATGCAGGCATAAGGCGAGACGCTGACGGTGACGAAGCAGCTGTATTGCTACTGCTAGATGGGTTGTTAAACTTTTCAAAACACTACCTGCCTGCAAGTCGCGGCGGCACAATGGACGCTCCCATAGTTATAAACCCTGTGCTCAACCCTGCAGAAGTTGATGACATGTTGTTTGACGTTGACATTGCTTCTAGGTATCCCTTACAGCTTTACGAAGCTTCTTTAAACTTTCAACACCCAGCAAGTGTTAATGTCAAACAAGTAAGGCACGTGCTTGGAAAAGAACAACAATACCAAGGTTACGGATTTACACACCCGAACTCAGACATCAACAAGGGAGTGCTTTGCAGCGCTTACAAGTTATTACCAACAATGGAGGAGAAGCTTGAATCGCAAATGGACTTAGCTAGAAAGATAAGAGCTGTTGACAAAGCAGACGTTGCAAGGCTAGTCATTGAAAAACACTTCTTAAGAGACACTAAGGGTAACTTGAGAAAGTTTTCAATACAACAATTCAGGTGTGTGAATTGCAATGCAAAGTTTAGAAGACCCCCACTTAATGGCAAGTGCCCGTTCTGCAATGGCAGGATCATATTCACTATAAGCAAGGGCAGCATCATAAAATACTTAGATTTCAGCTTGAAACTAGCAAGCCAGGAAGGTATTGACCCTTACCTAGTGCAAACCATTGAATTGCTTAAAGAACGCATAGAAGGCGTTTTTGGCAAGGAGCAAGAAACCCAGACAGGGCTTGCAGCTTTCATGAAAGCGTGAATTGTTAAGCTTGCATTCTCAAAAAAAAGTTTTCACTTTGCTTTGTGCAAGTAAATTGTTTGCGTCGGGTAAGCCATTTCAATACCCAACTTTTTAAAGCGTTCCATGATTTTAAGATTGATGTCTTGCTGAATATCCATGTAAGTGTTGTAATCACTGCTCTTGATGTAATAAACAACTTCAAACACCAAGCTGAAATCTCCAAACTCGTGAAAGTGAACCCTGTCAACCTCTGCTAAAGGTATCTTGTTAATAATGTCTTTAACAATGCCAGGTATTTTTTTAAGCTTTGCCAAGGGCGTTTCATAAGTAACGCCGAACTTGAAAACAACTCTTCGCTTACGCATCTTCTTGTAATTGTGAACTCTAGACTCTGTGAGTTCTTTATTTGAAATTACGAGTTCTTCACCTTGCAAGGTTCTAAGCCTTGTAGATTTAATGCCTATACGTTCAACAACGCCCATGTCGTCTCCAACAACTATGAAGTCACCAGTTTGGAATGGCTTGTCAAAGTATATTGAGAAAGAAGCGAAGATATCGCTTAAAACGTTTTGCAAAGCGAAAGCTATTGCAATGCCGCCAATGCCTAGCCCTGCAATGAGTGCTGAAATGTTGTAACCAAAATTGTGAAGCGTTAAGAGTATGGCTACAACCCAGAGCGTTGCTTTAGCAGCTTTGTTTAAGAGGTCAATAAGCGAAGTGTCAATGTTTTTCTTTTTCTCCTCAACCTGTCTTTTAATAATGATTTGGTGCGTGAAGTAGTCAATAAAACCTTGCAATATTTTAATCGCATAATAAACAAGAACTACTAGTAGCAAGTAATAAACAATTTTTACAACGATAACAGGCAGTGTTAAAAAGTTTAAAGCAATGTATAATGAGACAATGACGTAAAAACTCCAGCCAACCTTGTCAAGAAGGCTTACTATCAAGTCATCAAGATCTGTCCTTGTCTTTTTAGAAAGCTTTTCAAGCTTTTTAATAACGTAAAACTTGAAGAGTTTTAAAACAAAAAAAGATATGAAGAAAGCAATGACTGCTGTTAAAACGTCTTGCCAAGTGTTGTTGTAAATGAAAGGCTGGTCTATTGAAAAAATGTTTTGTGAGAACATGAGATTAGTGTGTGCATCATGTTTTTAAAACTTTCTAAAAAAGGTTTTATGCAAAAATTTTTTTAAACGCTAACCAGTTACTCGGGTTGTGAAGCTCGTAATACCTATGGCTGGGATTGGCGTTGGCTTGAGACCTCACACGTTTTCAAAGCCTAAGCCATTGCTACATGTTGCTGGAGAACCATTAATTAGTCACGTGTTAAAAACTGTTGAGAAACTACCTATTGAAGAAGCGATTTTTATTGTTGGAGAATTCTCTGAGAAAGTCATAACTTATGTTAGGAAGCGTTGCTGGTTTAAAACCAGGTTTGTAAAGCAAAAGCATCGCAAAGGCGTTGCGCACGCTGTTTACGGCAGCAAGTCTTTCTTTAAAAAAGATGAAGACTTGATCATACTGTTTGCAGACACGATTTTCGAGCCCAAGTTGAAAACGTCAATGTTGAAAACAGTTGGTGACGGCATTGTCTGGGTTTCAGAAGTTGAAGATCCTTCAAAGTTCGGGATTTGCTACTTGCAACAAGGATTGATCACTAGGATGATTGAAAAGCCTAAAATACCTTTAAGCAACAAAGCAGCGATAGGTGTTTACTACTTGAAAAGTTCTGAAGCATTGTTCAACGCTATTAAAGAATTGTTCAAGAGCGATGTTAAAACGTTTGGCATGTACCAATTAACAGATGCTTTGCAACTGTTAATCCAGAAAGGTTTAAAACTAGAAGCTGTAAGTGTTAAGAACTGGCTTGACTGTGGCAGTGTTGAAGGATTGTTAAAAGCAAACCAGTACTTGTTAAAGTCTAGCAAGAAAAAGCTTGGCAAGGTTAAGAACAGCTTGATCATAGAGCCAGTTTTTATTGAGAAGAACGCTCTAGTGGAGGATAGCATCATAGGGCCTGACGTTTCAATAGGTTCTGGCAGCAGGGTTGTCGGCAGCATTGTGAAGAACAGCATTATAGGAGGAGAAGCTATTGTTATAAACGCGAACGTGACAAACTCTGTGATCGGTGACAACGCGATTGTGAAGCAGGAATCGTTAAGGCTTAACATTGGCGATAATTCTGAAGTGTTTCACAGCTACAACCATTAACATGGTTAAACTAACATAGTTAAACCTTGCTTGTTAAAAAAGAGGGGGTGAGTGATTGTAAAATGGGACAAGCCGGGCAAGCCCAAAGTTTTGAAGCATTACTCAACACGTCTAGAAAAGGTGACTGGTTGTTAATACCTTTAAAGCTTGAAAACCTTGCAATGCCTTGGACTGGTTTTTCAAAGTTTCAAGGATGGCATGTCTTAGCTAAAGGTTTCAACCCTGTGAAAATTCTTGACTCTTTAAAAATCACGAATCAAGAGTTTTCAAAAGTGAAAGCTTGGAAAGGTTTAACTGATTATGACAAGATAGTTCTTGAAGCAAGGCTTGGAGCAATGCAAGCGTTACAAGTTTATAAATTGTTAGACAACGCGTTGGCTTACAAGCTGTTTTTCAAAAATTTGAAAACTAAACGTTTAGAAAAATTTCTTGTAAGCATTGATTTTGACTTGCGGTTTGAGTATGACTTTACAAGTTTCGGAAGGTTTTACAATTTTGAACCATTCACAAAAAATGTTTATGTATTAAAGTATTGTACAAGTTACGATTCTGGATTGAAAGCATTCATTGTTTTAAACGCTAAGCCTTTAAAAACTGGTTGGGTTGAAAAGTCTTACTGGTATGACGGTTTGAGACGTTCCAAAAACAATTTCTGGGTGTTTAACACTGAATTGGAGGTTAAGAATTACTTGGCAATGGGTTTCGGGTTTAGCCTTGAACAAGCTTTGAAAAGCTTTGAACATGCAAAACATGTTGCAAGGGTTTTAAAACCTGGTTTGAAAAAACTTTCTTTAAAACAAAATCTTTACAAGAGTTTGCAATCTTTAATCATAAAACCTGAAGGGTTTAGGGATTGCGTGATTGCAGGGTTGCCATGGTTCTTCCAAGCATGGACTAGGGACGAGCTCATAAGTTTGAAAGCTTTAATAATTTTGAAAAAACAAGGCTTTGTAAAGAAAGTGTTGTCTTGGTATTTGGAACGTTTCAATCAAGGAAGGGTTTTAAACCTTGCCTCGCAAAGCAATGGCTTGAAAGCTTGCGACAGTGGTTACTGGGTTTGGGTCAGGATTAAGGATTTGCAAGAAACTGGTAAAGGCTTTTCAAAGCATGTCTTGGAAAAAATCGCGTTTAAAGCTTTGCAAGCACTGCAAGACATTGAACAATACCATAGTGTTAATGGATTGATCAATTGTGAAAAGCATGGTTCTTGGATGGATTCTTGCTTTGCAAGTGATTGCAGGCAAGGGCTTTGCATTGAAGTTCAAGCATTACACCTTGCTAGCTATGCTTTCTTGAAAACCATTGCTCAAACTTTGAAAAACAAAGACTTGGAAGCTTTAAGCTTTGAAAAGGTTAACGCTTTGAAAAGCATTGTTAAAAAATACTTCTACAAGCAAGGCTTGGTTTTTGATTGTTTAAACCCTGAAACTTTAAAACCTGTAATGCAGTGTCAAAGGCCTAACGTTTTCCTAGCTTTTTACGTGTTTCCAGAATTGTTTGCAAAGCATGAATGGGTTAAGATTTTTGACAACGCTTTGAAAGAGTTATGGCTTCCCTGGGGCGGGCTTGCAAGCATTTCTAAGAATTGCGAATTGTTCAAACCGTTCCATACAGGAGAAGATGACGCTAGCTACCACAGGGGTGACAGTTGGTATTGGGTTAACAACATAGCAGCTATAAGCATGTACAGGTTAGACTCTAAACGTTACGAAAAGTTTGTTAACGCTATAAAGCTTGCGAGCTTGAAAGATTTTGAAAACTACTGCAAAGGTTTTAGCTCTGAGCTAAGCAGTGCTTGCAAGCAAGAAGGTCGTGGCTGTTTAGCCCAAGCTTGGAGCATTGCAACACTTATAGAATTGTTAAACGAGACTGGAGAGTTTTAAACATTTAAAACTCTTGTTTTTGAGTAGAAAATTTTAAATAAACAACATGGTTTCAACACTTAAGTGTTTAAAACTTTAAAGGAGGTGGCATCATGAACGTTGAAGAATTCTTGCAACGCGTTGAATGGCTTGGACATGCAAGTTTTTTCATAAAGGGAGAGCCTTCAATAATGTTAGACCCTTTCAAGATTTCAAGACAAGTGAAAGCTGACATTGTGTTAATAACTCATGAGCATTTTGACCATTGCAGCGTTGAAGACTTGGAAAAAGTTGTAACCACTGAGACAATCATTGTGTGCCCTCCAGACTGTCAGAGCAAGCTCGCAAGGGTTAACGTTAAAGAAGTATTGCCAATAAGCCCTGGGAAAACAGTAAGCGTTAAAGGCGTTACAATAAGAGCTGTGCCTGCTTACAACACTAACAAACCATTCCATCCGAAAGAGAATGAATGGGTTGGTTACGTGTTAACAATTGACGGTGTTACCATTTACCATGCTGGAGACACTGACTTAATACCTGAAATGAAAGAATTGCAAAACATTGACATTGCAATGCTTCCAGTGTCAGGAACTTACGTTATGAACGCTCAAGAAGCAGCAGAAGCTGTTAAGATTATAAAACCAAAAATAGCTATACCAATGCATTACGGAAGCATTGTTGGCAGCTTGCAAGACGCTGAAAAGTTTAAACAAGAACTTGAAAGTGCTGGTTTTAAAGTTGTTATCAAACACGTTGCTGAGTAAATCTTTAGACTGAAGTTTAAAAACGTTTTAACGCTTTTACTAGTGAAAAGCATTTTAGCTTACCAAAAAATTTTCTTGCACTGCAAAGTTAAATGTTAAAGGATTGAGAACCATGAACCTTGACATTGCCAACGTGTTGTTAAAAAATTTTAAGCAAGGGTTAATGATAACCTTGTTTGTCTTTGTAATGATGGTGATCACTGACTACTTGAACGTTTACACGAAAGGCAAGTTGAAACGTTTAAGTTACAAGAAAAAGCTAACACAGTACAGTGTTGCATCATTCCTAGGAGCAACGCCTGGCTGCTTAGGAGCTTTCATGAACGTGAGCTTGTATGTTCACGGGTTGATATCTTTCGGAGCAATCGTTGCTGGCATGATAGCAACTTCTGGAGATGAAGCGTTTGTAATGCTAGCAATGTTTCCTTGGAAAGCTTTGCTCTTGTTCGCAATACTTTTCGTTCTAGGCATTGTTGCAGGGTTTTTAGCAGACAAGGTTGTTGAAAAGTTAAAGTTTAAACCTTGCGAGGCTTGCGTTTTAAAAATCCACAAACAACAAGTTGAAACAACGATTAGTTTTAAAAGCTTGAAACAAGTAACGTTTACGAAAGCAGTGCTCACAACGATTGCAGTGGTGTTAATTGTTTTAACGCTTACAAATGTTTTGCCAGTGCGCGAAGCTTGGAAGAAAGTAACGCTTATAGCATTGCTAGGTGTTAGTGCTTATGTTTTTATAACTACAAACGAGCATTACTTGAAAGAACATGTTTGGAAGCACATAGTTTTGAAACATGTTTGGAGAGTGTTCTTGTGGACGTTTACAGCTTTAGCGTTTATTGACATTGGCTTGGAAAGCTTTGACTTGGGAAGCATTATTAGAGAAAATTTGGTTGTTGTCTTGTTAATAGCTGGCGTTTTGGGCATGATACCAGAGTCAGGGCCTCACTTAGTGTTTGTAACATTGTTCGCTAAGGGTTTAATCCCGTTTTCAATATTGCTAACAAGTTCTATTGTGCAAGACGGGCATGGCATGCTGCCATTACTAGCTTACTCTGTGAAAGACTCTTTACTCGTTAAAGCTTTCAACTTAGTGTTCGGACTTGTTCTAGGCTTAGCATTGCTGTACATGGGTTTTTGAAAGTTGGGTGACGCTAAATATTGTAGATTTGAAGGGTTTTTGGTTTGGGATTTAAAATTCAAATATTATTAGTATTAACTATAAAGTGGTAAAAAACCGAAAAATTTATAAATGTGAACTGATTACACATTATTATGGCGCTAAGAAAAACTTTAACAAACATTGTTTTGGCAGGAGCATTAGCTTTAGGCATGGCTGGATGCAAAAACGAGGGCATAAACACAAGGTTGGATTATAACGCCAAACCTACAAAACAAGCAAAACAATATGAAACAATTTCTGGAATTCCATTAAGTGTTAGTGAAGTTTCGGATAGGTGCGGTGGATGCGTTGCAATGGTTATAGAAGTGGAAGATAAACCAGTTTTGGCTTATGCTTGTAACTGTATTGCCGCACAACGCGACATCCTTGCAAACGTTGCTAAAGCTGTTGCACTTGTTCAATCAGAAATTGGTGATGGAGATAGTGAAGAAGTTCAGCTTACTGGAAGGTATGACGGCAATGAATTTAGGGTGAAGTCAGTTAGTGCTAATGGTTACACTGTTGAGTTCAAATTAAAGTAAAAATCTTTCAGTCTCTAATTTATTAGCTTAAATTCTTAGTTAGTGGTAAGATTTGAAAGCTGCCTCGCGTTTTAGTGTTAACACGTCAACAACATCAATCCTTAAATAATGTTCCATGATATGCGTTTATAAAAGTTTTTACAAATGTAACCAGCCAGAAAATAACTAAAAGCCAATACAATGCAAAACCAAGGAGATCTATTACTTGAATTTTAAATATTGAAGAGATTGTGTGGGTTGCAGCTACGTAAGCTCCGAGAGGAAACGTGAAAGCCCACCAAGACATTGCGTAAGGAAGTTTTAATTTTTTTATGTAATGCAAGGTTAGTGCAATAGCTATGACAACCCACCATATACCAAACCCCCAAAATAAAAACCCGAAAATGAAGAAAGGTTCTTGCATGTTTATGAATGATGAGTTCTTGATAAGGTTAATCAACGCAACAGTTCCTGCTCCGATAGGTCCAAGGTTTATCCAAATCGTTGGGGCAAGTGTGTTTGGCAGAGGGTTGTGGAGGATGAAACGATACATTGCTATAGCTAATAGAGCAAGATAGATGAAAAAGCCAGCACCCCAGCCAAAATAGTTAAGCAATATGACAAAGTCTTGAACCATTCCTGAAACATGTGAAATAACTAAACTTCCAGCAATAGGTATCACGATCAACCCGACTGGAGGGATAAACCACGCAGGGTTTATATGGTCAAGTTTGACGTGTTCACTTTTGAACATCAAGTAAGGTGTTAATATGCTAAAAAATATTGTGAACAGCGTTCCTATAAACCAAAACACCTCTCCAATCGTCATGTTTTTTCCTATCACAATGAAATCCGCTGCTAAAACAAGCATACTTATAGCTATTGTAGCATAGAAATTCGAGATTACTGGGTGTTCTAAATCATTCAATGCTTGCTTTGTGAAGAAGAGCCATCTAAGAACCCAAGGGATTAATAAAACAAAGAAGAGTGCGGTGTTAAAATAGAATAAGACATAAGCCAAGTTTTTCAAAAAAGGGATGTAGTGAGAGTAAAATAAGCTTGTAATAGCTAGTATTCCAGTTCCCATAATACTTGCAAACCAAGATGGTGTGAAGTTCTTAACGATCTGGCATTTGCATTCTATTTCCCTTAACATAATACCCCTTATAAATATTTTAAATCTTTTGGTTGTCTGTGTCTTTATTTCTTCTCTTATTTATTCCCTTATTTAGTGTTTTTAGTATTTTTCTAACTTTCTCGTTTGCTAGCTTATAATAAACCTTTCTTCCTTGTCTTCTTGACTCAACAATCCCTAAACTTTCAAGCTTTGCTAATTGTATTGAAACCGTTGATTGGCTTCTCTTTGTAAAAGGAACAATTTCACAAACACATTTTTCTCCAGTCAGGAGAAATTCAACAATTCTTAATCTTGTCTCGTCACATAATGCTTTGAATATTTTTAACAATTCCCTCATATTGAAATATTGATAATTGTAAATATATAAAAAGTTTGCGATTTTAAAAACACAGGTTCTAAAAGTGCTAAGAAGAGGGTTTTTCCATGACACCTTATTTACCAGTGTTATTTAGCAAGGATAAAGAACATAAGATATTTCAGCAATTTTTGTTGGAATCGTTGAAGAAAAAACCTACAAGCTTCTATGTCTGTATACAAATCTTGTATAGAAAAATGTTTTTTTAAAATTTGAAAAAAGCAGTATTTATAAACCTGTAATGTTTTCTAAGTATTGGGCGGGCTAGGCCGGGGTGGTAGCCGTACCCTGTAACTGCAAACCGGCTTCACGGCAGGGCCGAAGCTTGGCAGGCGGGTGTAAAGCATTGCTCAGAGCCTTGCAACAACTATGAAACCCTGCCCTCTCGGGCTAGTGCTGTGCGAACCGGGTCAGGTCCTGACGGAAGCAGCCCTAAGCACAGCATTTTAGTGCTGAGAGTAAGCGGGGTTGAGGAGTTGCAAGGGCTTACTCTGGCATTGCTTTACAACTCCACTGCCAGGCCTGCCCGCCCTTCTCTTAACATAATTGCAAAGCAAAAAAAAGAATTAAACAAGTTTAAACTATCATTCTAAAAGCTGTCTTAGCGTTTTTTTGTTTTAAACGAGAAGCAGTTATTGCTATTTTTTTAACAATCTTTTTATACCTTGGACGCCTGTACAATGCAAGCGTTGACAAGAGCTTTGCGTAAGGGAAAGGTCTAGTGACAACAATAGTTTTACCCTTCACGCGCATAGCTTCTAACACTTCATGCTTGTTTTGATCAGCGTCTATCATTGTGTAAGTATAGCCTAGTTGTTCTAAAATGTGAGCATCACTATTGCCGTGTAAAGCTTTAACGTAAAGCCTTGCAACTTTCACTGCTTTAGCGTTAGGGTTTGGGAGCGCTTTAAAGTATAACTGGTTGTACTCTATAGCGTCAAACAAGTAAATGTGTTCTAGCAATAAAGACTTCAAGCTATGCTTTGTAGGGTGCCAAGGGTGTGGCGCTGATATGACAACATCTTCCCTGCAAAGCTTTTCTAAATCTTTAAACGTTTTTAAAGATTTCAAACGCCGGTTGTCAATGTTGTATATCAAGACATGCTTGCCTTGAATCGTTGCTTCAACGCCAGGTATTAATAAAACCCCTCTGCGCTTTGCAAAGCTTTTAAGCGTTGAGTTAAACAATACTTGATCATGGTTTGTAATGCTTAACACTTTAAAACCAAGCATTGCAGCATAGCTTATTAACTGTCTCGCTGTGTGGTAATTCCTTATCTGAACGTCTTCTCCTGAATGTGTATGCAGATCTGCTTTTAACATGTGAAAACCTTAATGGTTTCAGGTTTTAAATAGTTTTCCCCTTCTGGCTTTGTTAAAAACAGTTTTTTGTTAAAAACTTTTTAAAACTAGCAATTATTAATTGTTTTCATGAAAGCATTGTTTAAAGATTTGAAGAAAGGCATTGTCAAGTTAAAACTTGAAGACGAGACAGATTTGTGGAATTTGTACATGCTCGTAAAGATTGGTGACAGCGTAATAGCTTCTGGTTTTAGAAAAGTAGAGGTTGGCAATGTTAAGGAGAGAAAACCTTTCACTGCTGAAATTGTTATTGAAAAAAAACGTTTTGAAAAGCAAGGCTTAAGATTTACAGGTGTTGTTACTTCTGGACATGTTGGCAAGGATTCCTTGGCAGGCGTTCATCAAGGAGTTACTTTAAAAGTTGGAGACGTTGTAACTGTTAAAAAAGTTTGGACTTCTTTTGACAAGAAACTTTTAGACAAGGCTTTAAAGCAGAAACCTTTCAAAATCCTTGTCTTGTGCTTTGACAACGAGCAAGCAGTTTTTGCTTTGTTAAAACATAAAGGTTTTGAAGTTTTAGCAGAGGTTAACGCTGTGAAAACGAAAACCTTGGCTGATAAAGCAATGCCTGAACAGTTTTGCAAGGAGCTTGCTTCAAAACTTGAAGCTTTGCTGCAAAACATTGATATTAACGCTTTAATAATTGCAAGCCCTAGTTTTTGGAAGGAATACTTACAACCATTTATTGAGCCAGTGTTGAAAGAATTTTCTAAGCCAGTGATTAAAGCGTCTTGCAGCCATGCTGGCGTTCAAGGAGTGAAAGAACTCTTGAAACGTCCAGAGTTAAAAACGAGTTTGAAACAAGCAAGGATTGCTCAAGAAGTTTCGCTTGTTGAAGAGTTAAAATCAAGGATTGTTAAAGGTTTAGCAACTTATGGTTTTAAACACTGCTCTGAAGCAGCTGTTGCTGGCAATGTTGAGAAATTGTTGGTTTCAATAAATTTTTTGAACAGTATTGCAGAGCAAGGTGTTGAGAGCAACACGCAACAAGAACAAGATATTTCAATGCAAGATTTGGAACGCTTGATAAGCCAAGTTGATTCTGTTAACGGAGAGGTAGAGTTCTTAACAATGCATGTTGAAGAG
>JAGGZX010000039.1 GCA_021161785.1 Candidatus Woesearchaeota archaeon
AGAGTTTTTGGAGATAAAAATTCAAAGGGAAAAGAACTTGTAAAGACTGAAAAACCTGAAGCATTGTTACTTGACATAGAGAAAGAAATTATTGCTAGAGGTATTGCTGTTGACAAGGTTGAAGGCGCTTACAAAGTTATGGCTTCTGAAGACCTTCATGGCGTTGTTAAAATTTGGAAAGGTCCTAGCCATGAAGGTGATGTGCTTGCAAAGACTGAACATCCTTGGGAGCAGTTATTACTTGACATTGAGAAAGGCGTTCTTGCTATAGGCAGTGATGTTATCAAGTCTAAAGGGGTTTATAAAGTAGTTGCTCCTAAATCTGGTGCGGGGCAAGGCATTATCATGTCTTGGGAAGGTCCTAACTCTGAATGTGAAGAACTTGCAAAAACTAGAACTCTTGGAGAAGAACTAGTTTTAGACATTGATAATAACATTGAAATTCACGGAGCTTTTATTCATATCTTTGAAAACGGTGAATACCTTGTTCATTCTAAATTGTCTTCTCAACAAGAAATGCCGATCACTGTAAGAATTGGTGATAAAACTATTTTAGAAAACAGTGCTGGAACATACAAAATTTTCAATCAATCTGGTGTGTGGAGGATTAACAGGACTGATGAAGAAGATTTTCAAGCTGTGGTTGATTTAGATAATGCTGTTAATGTTTCTGGTTTTGAAGTTGAGGTTTTAGACAAGGGTGTTTACAAAGTTACTTCTAGCAGTGAAACGCTTGTGAATGTTAAAACTTTTGATGGCAAAACTATTTTAGAAAACGCTGAAGGCACTTACAAAATTTTCAAAAAAGGTGATTCTTGGGTTGTTGAAAAGCTTAAAGATGAAGATTGACTAAATAAAAAAATTTAAAAATTTTTTTATTTCTCGCGCTGCTTTACTGCTCTGATCTTGTCATTTAATTGGTCATACACTACGAGTAGCTTGTTGAACAACACGTATAACTGTTTTATAGGTATCTCTTCTTCAGGGTGGTATTC
Organism: Candidatus Woesearchaeota archaeon; assembly: GCA_021161785.1. Classification (GTDB taxonomy): domain Archaea; phylum Nanobdellota; class Nanobdellia; order Woesearchaeales; family JAGGZC01; genus JAGGZX01. Next base: position 996 of record JAGGZX010000039.1, read on the forward strand.
CTTGTTTTTCAAAGTCATGATAACTTGGTTCAGAATTTCTATCTCTCCCTCAGTGAACACTTTTGAAAATTTTTGTTTTAAAAGCTTTGGAAGTTCTTTAGGTCTTTTAATGGTTCCTAGTTTTAAAATCGTGAACACTTGCATCAAGCTGATCACTGCGTCATAAAGGTATGTTAGTGTTTTCACTTTTAAGTTTTCAACTTCTTGCCATTCTCTCTCAACGAGTTCTTTAACGTCGTAAAACTCTAGGTATAACTCTTCCTTCACAGCCCTCTTAATCAATTGGTGGATGGACGAGAACAACCTTTTCGTGTCTAACAATGGTAAAGAGTTAACAATTTCTGATATGAAAGCCCTGTCCCTGACAGTTATTGCTTCTACCATGTCTTCAAACGTCATGACTTTTATCTTAATTGCAAGGCCATGCTTTTTAGAAATGCTGGCAGCTGTTTTTTCAAGCTTTCTCTCCAAGCTTTGCAACTGGTCTTTATTATCAGCCCTAACTATGAATTGTAATGTTAAACTCCTCAAAACCTTTTTAGGAAGGCAGATCCAAGACGTTACTAATTCATTGCCAGGTATTTTAGCAATCCTTGTAAGGTCCATGAGCAGTTCTTTCGTGTTAACCTTTTCAATGCTTTGACCTAGCACGTAAGACCTCTTCTCTAACAACACTTTCATGCTTTCAAGATAAGCTATTAGTTCTAACATGTTAATGCTTAACAATTCTTCATACAACTTTTTAGTTTCAACTTGTTTCATAATGTTGCAAATCTTCTCAACGAATTCTAAATGCACAGGGTCTATAATCTTTTTCTCTTTAAACAATCGCTGCCAAGCGTTTTTAACATCTTCAACTGTTTTAAGACTCTTCTTCAACTCTTTACTTGCAAGGATTTTCAACTCTTTAAAAATCTGTTTCACAATGAAAACTTTTATCTCGTACTCTTTGTGTTTTAAATCTTCAAGAATGATTTCTTCAATCTCTTTCGTTATGCGAACAATGTTTTCAATCTCTTCACCCCTGTAAACAGGTGAGTAACCGAAAACCATCTTGTCAGAAGTATAGTATAACTGCTTGTAATACTCTAGCAAAGCTCTCAACTTGTCATTCTTCTTTAAAATCTTGTTCAAATGAATAAGTATTGTCACAGTGTGTAAAGCTTCAACACCCCTAGCTTTCAAGTAAAACCTTAAGAGTAAAGTGTTAATCCTTAACAACACGTAAGGAACGCGATCCATTAATATAACCCTAGCCTTCTTCAAAGACAATCCTAAACGGTCAATCTGTTCTTGATAAGCAATCTCCTTGCTCAAAATGCCTTGCTCTTTCAACTCTTTAATAAGCAATGGCAAAATCTTGTGAGGATCATACAATGCAACGCCATTCTTAACAAAGTCTGTGAGCCAAGGCTCTCCAACCAGCACTAACTCCCAAAACTTTGTAATACCCATGGGTGGTTGGAAGTGAAATTTTAATCCTTGCTCGTTAGCCTTCTTTGCAATCTGGTTCATAATAATCGCAACTTTTGCAATGTTTAAAGGAATGCTCTTACTCTTGTCATCAATAACTACAATGATGTCAATGTCTGAACCTTTAACATTCTTCTTCTTAGCAGAACTCCCAGACCATAACACTAATAAAGTGTTAAGATCAGGATTGAATAACGGCTTGCACAACTCTACAATCTTAGCCTTCATAACTTTTAAAGGCAAGCCTTTCTCAACAGTTTTCCCAACAACTTTAGGTTTTGATTTCCTCATTTTTTCACCTTTTATTTTTTAAACAAATTTTTTTAAACGTCTGTAACTGGACTTTCTTGGGTTTCAACATCAGGTAAGTATGTTGGATCTACAAGTTCATGCACTAATAAACCAACCAGCTCTTTATACTTCTTTTCTTCACCAACATTCAATTCACCAGCTTCTTTCGCAACGTTTTTAATGTACATGTCTAACACTTCTTTTTTTGCAGCTATCCGCGCTTCTTCTTCCTTGCCAAGAGTTTTCTCCACATGGTTAAAATAATGTTTGAAAGCAACAGGATACATTTGTAGAGCGTAAATTATGGCTCTAGGTCCTGGAGGATTAGCCCTGCTTAAATCACTGAAATCTTCAAAACCATGGCTTTGAAAGAAATCTTCACCTTCAGGAAGTCCTAACTCTTGCTTTGCTTTATCTAAATTCGGTTGTAAAGCACTTAACCCTTCTTTAACAATACTTCTTATAACCTTGTTCACTTTTATAAGCTTCACTGCTAAGTCGTACACTTCTTTTAAATATTCTCTCTCTTTAGCATTGGTCACGTTTTCAAAATCTAGTTTTTTATTACCCTTACCAGTGTATGTGAGGTATGGTTTAATGTTTTTAATATCTTCTGGAGACACTTCTTTCGCTTCTGAGCCGCGCGCCACACCCCAATACCGCCATGTATCAGTTTCTTGATCATAATAAACAAATTCAAACCTTGCTTTTCCATCTTCACCTTCTTTAACTATGACACCTCTAAGTTCAATGTCGTCATCATCAACAATGTCTTCGGGTTTTAAAAACCCTGCCTTGACTAATGTAATCCTAGCTAGTAAGTCTTCAGGTATGTCATACATAGGGATGTAGTTACACCTGTCAGCTACTGATCTTTCAAGGTCTTCCCTACCTTCGCTTATCATGGAGTTATAACTAATCACAACCCAAAACCCTGGCTTTGCTTTCACAACTTCTTTTGTTTTTGGGATTGTGTATCTAGGATTGTCTTCTAATATCGTATTCAAGCCTTTCTGAACACCATGTCGCAACTTGTTAAACTCGTTCAAATAAACAACCCTACCAGCTTCCATAGTGTCTATGATTTTACCTTTCTCATAATACGTTTCTGTAGCAACTGATTCTCCAGATTTTACAGCTTTTAAACCAGGCCAACCAAGAAGATCTTCAATAAGCATTTTTTCATTACAATTAATTTCGTCAACACCGCCTTCTTGCCCGATCAAGTTTCCAATAAATCTTATTAATTGTGTCTTGCCAGTGCCTGGTGGCCCTTCAAGGATTGTAGGAGTGCCAAGTTCATACATCATTAAAATCTTTTGAACGTCATCTAATTGTGTTGAAGGATTTACAACTCTAGCAATGTATTCTACAATGCTATACCTTGCATTGTTTTCTCCTTGAGATTTCTCTTTTAAATCTTCTAAAGCTTTTCGTAAGCCAGTCTCTTGGCTAGAATCAAAAACTTGAGTTCTAGCGCGCACAATATCACCCCACCTCTTTAACTATTTTCCAAACTTTATTTTTTCATAAAGCTTTGCCAATTTGCTTGGTAATTCCTTAACACTGCCAATAATTTTAACATAAAAATCTGCTTGCTCTCCAAGCTCGTCAATTTTTTCGTTAGGTTCTTTATTCACAAATATGTATATAACTTTTATACCTTTCTTTTTAACTTCTTTAATAGCAGCTTTAGTGTCTTCATAATTATCTAGCAGTCCGTCAGTTATTATTACTAAGTAAGTGTCTTCATCATTTTCATCCTTAAGACCAACTTTTGGTAAAACTTTCTTGTTTAAATACCTAACCATCATTCCTAAAGGAGTGCCACCATCAGCTGTTAAGCCAGCAATCTTTAGACCAACTCTTGAGTCAAAATTGTGGTTTAACTCGTCCTTTACTTTGTAAATATACTCTCCTCCAAAAGCATAAATACTAAACTTGTCCTTCAACGCTTTTAAAGTCTTTGCTAACGCTAGTAAAGCTTTTTTTTCTTCATAAATGATTTCTCCAGCTGTAGAGCTACTAACATCTATCAAGAAATAAAAAACATTTCTACGCACAGGTTCTTCTTCACCCCTATAAATCTCATTAGTTGGACGTTCACCGCTATAAATATCAACAACAGCGTTTACCAATCCATCCGTGTCAAATGTACCACCTTTACGCGAAGGCTGAATTTCCTGCTCTTCAAGCTTAGTTTTAAGCTTTTCCAAACTTGCACGTAAACCTGATTCTAGACTAGCCACTTCCCTGTTGAGTTGTCTCAACTCTTCACTACTACCTCTCGGAGCATGCGTGACAGTTAATGATTCTTCACCACCACCAGCTGTTTTTGCTCTAAATATTTCTTCTTCAGGCATTTCTCGCACAATTTTTTGCTTGTAACCCTTACTAAGCGCTTTCTTAAAAAACTTTTTTAGCAAAGCTTTAGAAAGTTCTTCATCTCTAGGGCTTAACCTTCTCTTTTTATTCCTACTTGCAGGTTTTTGCTTAGAGTAATCACTCCCAGGCTTAACTTTCTTGTCATAACCTTCTCGTCCTTCTCGTTTTTCACTCCTATCCCCAGAGCCAGCTCCAGAACCAGCACCTTGGCCTCCTTGATCTGAATCAGACCCTTTTCCAGAGCCAGAACCGCCTCCAGGAACAGTGTCTATAGGAACACTAGGTGGTTGTTTCTCTCCAGATTGTAACTGTTGCAAAGCTTTTAACAAGTCTTCACTCAAAACTTCTCTCAAAGCATCTACAGTGTCTTTAGCGATTGTGTCATTATACCTAGTTCTAAGGTTTTCATACACTTTTCTTAAATAAGTGTCAAGCTCTGAAGCCATAATGCCACCTATTTTCTAATTATTCATTAAGGCTTTTCTCAAGTATTTCACGCAACTTAGCGCCCAACTCCAAAAGTATGTCTTCATGATAACCCTTCCTCTCTTGTAAGATTTTCAAAACCCTTTGCACAATGTCTAGAGAACCATAACTTGATCTAGTAACCTGCTCAATCTCTTTATCCAAGTCTTCCTTCCCAGTTTCAGAACCCTGGCCTTGTGAACCTTGACCTTGCTCGTCTTTAGAATAACCTTGCAAAGCTTTGCCAACAATGTCTTCGTCCCCACCAGTTTCTCCAGACTTAGAGCCAGGTTCTAAACCTTTCTCTCTCAAACGCTTCTCAATGTCTTGTCTTAAATCTTTTAATTGTTCAGGATCTTTCTCAACATCTTGTATTTTAGGCTTCCCAGCAGTTTTTTCAACATCCATGTCAGAGCTTAAACCGCCAGGGCCAAAACCGCTTTTACAACCAGACTTTTCCAACAGTTTGTCATACTCCTTCTTTAAAGCTTCACTATCTTCTTTACGAATGTCAAACGCTTTCACAACCAAGTCATAAATCTGTCTTGTAATCTTGGCAGTGTCTAAAACGCTATAACCCTGCTCAACTAAAGGCTTAGCCAACCGGTAAGAATAGTTCAACAAATCCCTAACAGTGTAGATGCCTTGATCATTTAACTCTTTAACATTAATCTTTTGCTCTAAAAACTTTTTTTCTAAAACCTCTCTAGAAGTATCGCTATCCTTAGACACAAACCTGCTTGGAAACTTCTTGTAAAGCAGCAATGATTGCAACATCAAGCTAAAATTAAAAACATTTACCAACTTAGCACTAACACCAGTCAATGCTTCTGGGTCTTGATACTTAATCCTTGAGAGTAAGTACTTTGTAACACTGTCTAACACCTTGCCCTGGTGTTGGGCAAACTCTTGCCTGAACAAGTTGTGAATCCTAGCGTCTTCCAAACTGTTAAGTAACATCCTAGCAACTTCCTTGTTTTCAAAAGACTCTACAAACTCTTTCAAATCCACTTCCATGCTTTTATAGATAATGTGTGCTAACTCGTGAAACAAGAACCCTGCATAAATAGTTGTGTTCTTGTCTAAAACCACGTTTTCAGCTTTTTCTTTGATAAGCTCCACCTCTCTAGGCAGGTACACAACTTCGCCATCTGTTTGAGGAATTTCAACTCCATATATAATTCCAACCTTGTTCAGCTTTACTCTATCTATATCCTCTAAGTTTAACCCTAATTTTAACTTTTGAAGCTGTAAAATTTCATTCGCTTCTTTATAAGTAACCATTGTATCACCTTTTAAAATTAACTCACAATCTTCCCTGAACTTTTTTCTTTATAAATTTTTTTATTTCACAAAACTGTTTTTCAAAGCGTTTTGATTGAAAGATTTTTACAAAAAATTTTTTAAATGCGTTTTTAAAAGGTTTTATTATGGTTAAAACTGAAAGCAAGACGAGTGATTTGCGTGAAAGCGTTAAGAAAGAGTTAAAACGAGGTTCGCGTTCTAAAAGCTTGTTAATACCTAAAAAAGGCGTTGTTTTAAAATTTCTTGAAGAAGAGGATTATTTTTAAGCTTTGGAAGATGGTGTTTATAGTTTTAAGGGTTTTATTGAGTTTCTTGATGGTTCTAAAATTGTGAGGGTTAATAATGGAATTTTAAAGGAGGCTGGTAAGGGTTATGTTTTGGAAGGAGATTTTTCTTGGGATTATGTTTTTGAAGTAGTTGAAGATGCAACAAGGGAAGATATTAAAAGAGAAGTTGCTTCTTGGAAAGAAGTTTTAGAAAAGAAAAAAGTTGGTGATAAAGAAAAACCCACAGTTGTTAAGTACAAGTATAAGTTTAAAACTGGTAGACAAGTTTTGTACGACCTCGAAAAAGAGATTGTTGCAACTGGCTGGTTGGTTAGGAAGGAGGGAGGTGCTTACGAGGTTGAGGCTTCTGTAGATATTCCTGTTAAGTTTGTTATTAACGGTAGCCTTGCTTTAGAAGAGAGTTTTGGAAACTACTATGTTTTCCAGGAAAAAGGTGTGTGGTGGATTGAAGGTGATTATACAACGGATTTTCAAGCTGTGGTTGATTTAGACAATGATGTTAATGTTTCTGGTTATGGGGTTGAGGTTTTAGACAAGGGTGTTTACAAAGTTACTTCTAGCAGTGAAACGCTTGTGAATGTTAAAACTTTGGATGGTAAGACTATTTTAGAAAACGCTGAAGGTTCGTATAAGCTTTTCAAAAAAGGTGATTCTTGGGTTGTTAAACAGCTTGAAGATTAATTTTTTTGCGAATAATTTTTAAAGTTTTTAAAAAATTTTAGACTTTAGATTTTTTTAGCAAGCATTGTTTTTTGGATTGTTGGAGGTGGGTCTTCATGGCTGGTAAGAATGTTAAAAAACAAAAAGACTTGCTTGACATGCTAACAGCTGCAAAGCAAGTGATTGAGAAATTAGAATCTTCAAGCCTTGACGAGGATTATTTAAAAAAGCATGCCACGCGTTTTAGACAAGTTGAGATTCAAGGCACGCATTACGGCGTTTTCTACACGTTTGGATCTGTCATGGACGTTTTTGTAGACGCTAACAACAATGTTTACATTGGTTCTCACATAAAGATCTATGGTGACGGCTCTTGCTATGTAACTTCTTCAAGCGATGGCAAGATTCCAGCAGTTGTTAAAATCCATGGAAATGTTTACAAAACTAAAAACCCTGAAGAGTCTATCTTGTACGACCCGAACACTAACGTTTTAGCAAAAGGTTTCTACATTGAACCTTTAGAGGATGGTTTTATATGGGTTTCTTCTAGCAAGGATGGAAAGATTCCTGCAGTAATCATTTATGGCGATCAAACTTACAAGACTGAAAATCCTGGCGAGGAGTTATTGTTCAACCCTAAGGATGACATACTACTCAAAGGTTCAAAGATTGACTTCACGTCTCAAGAAAACGCTGTCATTGTTAACAGGCATGAAGGCTCCTCCTATGCAGAGTTTCAAGGCTTAGTGTTTGAAAGTCTTGGTTTTGACTTACATGTTGAGAAAAGCGATAAGGGTTACGTGTTCAAGCCTAGAGCTAAACCTGCTAAGCCTAACAAGAAAGCTAAGTCTTCATAACGCTTTTCAAATCTTCCAAGTTTATAATCTTATTAAACCCTGCTTCATAAAAATCTTCAACAATCCTAAGGCATGCAGTGTTGATCCAGCATTCAATTCTTGGAAAGTCTTGTAACGCTTGTACAGAAATATTGTCTGTTAAGAACAAGTAATAATTTTTTTCAGGAAACGCTTTCTTTAACAATTCCAAGTTTTTAATGTTTTGCATCAAGTGCTGCCCAGGCTTTGTTGTTATCAAAACACCAATGTTTTTTGATTGTAAAAATTTTTTTATCCCGAATTCTTTCTTTTTCAACAGTTTTTCAATGATTTCTCTGTCATATACTTGAACGCTTTCTTGTAACGGGTTGTAAGCAAACACTTTTTTATTATTACCTATTAGCAAGGCTTTAACATGGAACAACCCGTCACCAATGAATAAGAAGCAGTCAAACCTTTCTTTAAATCTTTTAATACCACAACCAGTTAGTTGTCCAGGTTTAAAACTGTGAGGCGGTCTTAACAGTAACGCTTTAACGTTTTCTTTTTTTAACTGTTCAACCCATTGTTTAATGCAGTGATAATACTGGCTTGTCGTGAACAAAGCAACAGTTTTTGAAAGCTTTCTTATTAATTGTTCAGGCAATGGTTTGCATTCAGCTTTCACATCAATAAAGCCAATCCTTACCATGTTGAAAAAGGTTTTTTAGCAAAATATTTAAAAGTATCTAAACAATTTTTGTTGCAACACCAAAATCACTTTGCATATGCTTTTAAAAGAGGTGTTTTTTAAATGAACGAGCAGCGTGACTTGGAACATGTTCAAGAACTGCCTGTTGAAAACGTTTTAGAATTGTTAAACACTAGTCTTGACGGGTTGTCACAACAAGAAGCTGCTAGGCGTTTAAAAATTTACGGTGCTAACAAGCTTTCTCAAGAACACAAGTTGAATGTTTTAAAACTTTTTTTATCTCAATTTTCAAGCGCTTTGGTATGGTTGTTAATAGCTGCTGCTGTTATTTCTTTCTTCTTGAAAGAATCCATGGACGCGACAGCTATAATCATTATCTTATTGTTAAACGCTGTTCTGGGTTTCTTTCAAGAGTTTAAAGCTGAGAAAAGTCTTGAAGCTTTAAAAAAGCTTTCAGCTCCTAAAGCTTTAGTGTTGCGCTCTGGAAAGGAAATGTTGATTGATGCAGAACTACTAGTTCCTGGAGACGTTATACTGTTACAAGAAGGTTCTAAAGTGCCTGCAGATGCAAGGATTGTTAAAGCAGAATTCTTGAAAGTGATGGAGAGCATACTAACAGGTGAAAGTGTTCCAGTTGTTAAAAAACCAGGCGTTTGCAAAAAGCAAAGCGTTTCCGAGCAATTCAACATGTTATTTGCTGGAACTGACGTTGTCTCTGGCAACGCAGTAGCAGTTGTTGTGAGAACTGGCATGAACACTGAAATAGGCAAGATTGCAAAGCTTGTTACAAGCGTTGAGAGAGTTGAAACGCCTTTACAGAAAAAATTGGAAGTGCTTAGCAAGCAGTTAGGACTGCTAGTTATCTTAATATCTATAGGCATATTCCTTGTGAACTTTGCTTTAAAAACTGGAAGTCTTATAAACAGTTTCTTAGTAGCTGTCAGCCTAGCAGTGGCTGCTGTTCCTGAAGGATTACCAGCAGTTGTTACAATTGCTTTAAGCATTGGCATGAGACGCATGGCTAAGCGTAAAGCATTGGTTAAAAAGCTTTTAAGCGTTGAAACCTTAGGCAGTGCCACAGTGATTTGCAGTGACAAGACAGGCACTTTAACAAAGAACGAGATGACTGTTAAGAAAGTTTTTTGCAACAGTAAAACAATAGATGTTTCAGGCGTTGGCTATGCTGTTAACGGTTCTTTCACTGAAAAGCCTGACGATTTATTGTTAAACATTGGTGTTTTATGCAACAACGCTGACCTAAACCATGTTAGTAATAACAAGGTTGAAGTTTTCGGCGATCCAACAGAGATTGCTTTATTAATATCTGCTGAAAAAGCAGGTTTAAACGTTCATGATTTAAGGTTGAAATATAAGAAAGTGTTTGAAATACCATTCTCTAGCGAGCGAAAAATGATGACAACCCTGCATTTTAAAGATGAGAAAACATTAATAGTTGCAACCAAGGGAGCTCCAGAAGTTGTTTTAAACCATTGCTCAAAATACTTGCACAACAACAAGCAACAAGCCTTAACACATGCTAAAAAACAAGAATTCCTAGCTAAAAATAATGAATTCGCAAGTCACGCGTTAAGAGTTTTAGCGTTTGCTTTTAAAGAGTTACGCTTCAAAAACAATAAAGCAGTTCAAGAATTCATTGCAAGGTTGAAACAAAACCCTGACAAGGAAACGCTTAACAATCTAGAGCAAGGATTAACATTCATTGGATTGCAAGCAATGATTGACCCTCCAAGACCTGAAGCTGTGAAAGCTATAAGCCTTTGTCAAAAAGCAGGCATAAAAGTTGTGATGATAACAGGCGATCATTTAAGCACTGCTAAAGCTGTTGCTGAACAACTCGGCATTAAAGGAAGAGCTGTTCATGCAGACCAGTTAAAACATTTAAACCTTGAACAAGAAGTTGAAAACATTGCTGTTTACGCGAGAGTGAACCCTGACCACAAGTTACAAATTGTTCAAGCATTACAAAAGCATGGGCACATAGTTGCCATGACTGGTGACGGTGTTAACGATGCGCCTGCTTTGAAAAAAGCTGACATAGGCGTTGCTGTTGGTTCAGGAACAGACGTTGCTAAAGAAGCTAGTGACGTTGTTTTATTAGATGACAACTTTGCAACCATTGTTTCAGCAGTTGAGCAGGGCAGAACAATTTTTGACAACATAAAAAAGTTTGTTGCTTACTTGTTGTTTGCAAACTTTGGAGAAGTGTTGCTGTTATTATTCACTACAATATTGTTGTTTGCAGAGCATGTTAAAGCATTACCATTAACAGCTTTGCAAATATTGTGGATAAACCTTGTTACTGACAGTTTTCCAGCACTAGCCTTGGGTGTTGATCCTAAATCACAAAACGTTATGAACAGGCCGCCTAGAAAGCCTAGTGAGCACATATTGTCTAAAGACTTGCAAGTGTTAACAGTTTTTAACGGGTTATTATTAGCTGTAGCTGCCACTGTTTTGTTTTTTGTGACTTCAAAATATTTTAGCTTGCAAGAAGCTAGAACGCTAACAGTGACTTTGGTAGTTCTCATAGAAGCTGCTTACGTGCAAAGTGTGAGGGAGTTGTACAATCAAAAACTGTTCTCTAACAAGTGGGTAGTGCTTTCAGTTATTGGCGTTGTTTTGCTCCAAGTGATTGCTGTGCATACTGCATTGAGAAAGATTTTCAAGTTCACGGTTTTAACATTCCAGCAATGGGTTTACGTGTTGATAATAGCAATCATTGTTTACTATGTCTCGCTCATTGTTTCCAAGTTTTTGTCAAAGCTTTACGAGCCTCACAAGCATTAAAACTTTATTTAGTAAAAAAGCGTGATAGCGTTGCGTTTTGAAACCATTGTTCAAGAATTAAACAACAAAAAATTTTTACAACCTTGCAAAGAGTTAATGCTTTGCAAAGGTTTTAACAAGTACTTAGGATTAATGTTTAGGCGTAAACAATGCGCTATCATAGACCTTGGCAAGACAATGAAGCCTTTAATGCACAACGTTTTCGTTTTTTATGATTTGAAACTATTCTTTTTTGATGAAAACTTGAAATTTGTGCAAGAAGCATTGCTTAAGCCTTTCAGGTTTTACAAGTGTTGTAAAAATGTGAGGTATGTTTTAGAAGTGCCTTCAACCTGGGTTTAAGTTTTAAAAACAATTTTTTTTGTAAAACTTTTAAAAACAAGTTTTTCTAACCAATTATTCATGGCTGGGAATGATCAAGAAAGAGTGCTTGACAAAGATTTTGAAAAGCTTTTAAAACCAGGATTTATTGCTAGGTATAAAGAATTGCTAGGTGTTGAGGGTTTTCAAAAATTCTTAACAGTTTCTAAGCAATGGCTTAGGAAGAGCGTTAGGGTTAACACTTTAAAAGCAAGTGTTGATGAAGTGTTTGAAACTTTGAGCAAGGATTGGGTTTTAAAACCAATACCTTGGTGTAAGGAAGGCTTTTTTATAGAGCACAAGACTAGTGAAAGGTTTGACATTGGCAACACTGTTGAACACCAATTAGGTTACATCTATGTTCAAGAAGCTTCTAGCATGATACCTGCTCTAGATTTAGATGTAAAACCCGAACATGTTGTGCTAGACGCATGTGCAGCTCCTGGCAGCAAGACAACGCAGCTAGCTGCTTTGATGCGTAATCAAGGCTTAATCATTGCTAACGATAGCGATTTTAAACGTTTAAAAGCTTTAAGCATGAACTTGCAACGCTGTGGTGTTTCAAACGCCGTGATAACTAACAATGATGCAAGAGTTTTTTCAAAGCTTGAAAACTTTTTTGACAGAGTGTTGCTAGACGCTCCTTGCTCTGGAACTGGAACTATTAGTAAGAGTTTGAAAACCTTGCAAATCTGGAATCCTAACATGGTGAAAAAACTTGCTGGACAGCAAAAAGCTTTGCTAGCTGCAGGTTTTAAAGCTTTAAAACCTAACGGGGTTTTGGTTTACAGCACTTGCACTTTAGAACCTGAAGAAGATGAAGGCGTTGTTAGCTGGTTACTGGACAATTTTGACAATGCAAAAGTTTTACCAATAAAATTGAACGTGAAGCATTCAAAGCCAGTTATGAGTTTTAATGGTTTAACATTTAACAGTCAAGTCAAGCATTGCTTAAGGATTTGGCCTCAAGACAACAACACTTCCGGCTTTTTCGTTGCAAAAATTGTTAAGAAAGAATAATGGGTTACAATTTTTTAGCATACAAGTTTAAAATCTTTACAACCTGGTCAAGCGTTGTCTTGTCAGGCTTTTCAAACAATTCTTGCTGTTTAGACATTCCTAACCTTTCACGCGCTGCCAGCACGTAAGGATTTAAAACTTTTACAGCTTTTTGTTTTAACTCTTCAATTTCTTGCTCGTTGCAATGAATATAACTCTGCGTTGAGCTTATTAAGTTATCTTCAGCAATACTAGCAATTGTTTTAGCAGATTCTGCAATGATTTGAATCTTTTGCTTTTCATTAATCAATTTATACTCTTCAAAAAGTTCTAACATGTCAAGCAACAACTTTAATTCTTGCTCTTGGTCTAACCTAGCGAAATCTATAAATCTTGCATAGCAATATTTGAAATTTTCTAGAAACATTTCTAAATCAATTTGTGGAGCATATCTTCTGGTCAAAAATGCTCTGCCATACTTTTCAATAAAAGCGTTTTCTAAAGCTTTAAAACTCTCACTAATTATTGACAAAGCTGTCATTCCATCTACATACTCTGCCTCCTCGCTAGTGAGTTTTCTGTCAACAATCTCTGCTAAGCTTTTAAAATCTATAATTCTTGGTTTTTCTTCAACACTCATTTTTTAATGGTGTTGGTGTTTATCATTTATAAATCTTTCTAATCTGTAACTACTGCTACG
>JAGGZX010000027.1 GCA_021161785.1 Candidatus Woesearchaeota archaeon
ATATACTCTAATTTCAACTATTTAAATTTTTCGCTTTTTACCTTTTAAGCAAAAAAACCTTTATTGTTCCAGTTTTTGGAACGTTTTGGAACATTGTTCCAGGAAAGTTTTTTATAAAAGACCTGTTTTTAAAACATTGAACAAGTTTTAAAAAAAGGTTTAAAAAAGAGGTTTTCGTGTGAATTAAAAAATCATGAAAAGCTAAAAAATCAAAGGTTTTAAAAATAGCAAAGCCAAAAAGCATATATAAAACAATAAGAAGGATTATAAGAAGGTTTACAATAAAAAGGTTTGGAGGTGGAACGCATGAATAAGGCTATGAGTAAAACTATTTTAAACATTTTAACTGTTTTAATGTTTTTGCTAAGCATTGCAGGTTTTGCAAGCATTGCAGCTGCACAACAAGATTCCAGTCAAAACTTAAACAGTTACAAAACAGTTCTCACAAAAGTAAGGGTTGGAGAATCTGTAAGCCTTGAAGGTTTAAAAATCACTGTTAATTCAATTATTGAAACACCTTGCTCTAACACTGAAACTAGTACTGCTAGCAGTCAAAACATTTGCGGTTATGCAGTAGATTTAACAATACAAAAAAATTCTGAAACTTTAACAAGGCTTGTTTCTGAACATGAAAGCACCACAGCTTTTGAAGCAGTGATAGTGTTTAACGATTATTCTAAAGAAGAAAACACTGCTTTGTTAAGCATTACTTACAAACCAGAACAACAAGCGCAAACAGTGCAAGCCGAAACTTCTAACGCTTATGGATCAAGTGCTAAGCAAGAACTTTACAAGCCAATGCCAAAGCCTGTTCCAAGACATGTTTCAAGTTTTGAAAAAATAGGTTATGGTGTTAAGCTCATAGGCAGGCCAGTTCCTAGGCCTGACATTTGGGATTTAGTAACGCTTGGCGATTATGTTTACGGAGTTACAAGCAACTCAGGAGGCATTATCAACAGCCACTTGTTCAAGATCAACACAAAAACAGATGAAATCATTGATCTTGGCAACCTGGGCTGGGAGGGTTACTCGCTAACAATTGGCAAAGACGGCAGGATTTATGGAGGCATGTACATGCATCCAGCTTACAATGCACACTTATTCGTTTATGATCCAAACATTGGCTGGGAGCCAGGTGTTAATCCTAAAGACCTTGGAGGCGTGCCTGTAGATGATCCTAAACATGCAATTGTTTGGACCATCACAACTGGTAGTGATGGAAAGATTTACGCAGGCATTGGTTATGATGTGCATCTTGATTCTGGCAAGCACGCGCAATTCGTTGTTTATGATCCAGAAACAAACACTTTGAAAAACATTCCATTGCCAGAGGAATTACGATCTGAAGACAGCATTTACAGGCTTGTAGCTGGCAAAGCCACTGATGCTTTAACAAGCAAGGAAAAGATTTATGGCATTACAAAGCCTTCAGTAAAGCTTTTCTCTTACGATCCAAAAACTGGAACGTTTGAAGTTTTAGCAGATATTGACTCTTGGCAGGTTAGCGGTGCTTTAACATTGCAAGGCAATTATTTATACATAGCTACTGGCGGCGCTTTGTGGCGTTACGACTTGGTAAATAAGAAGTTGGAAAAGCTTGGAAAGTTCTGTCATGAAGTGCTTTGGAAAGCTATAACAACTAAAGATGGGTTAATACACATAGCTGCTAACAATGGCCATGTATATGTGTACAATCCAAAACAAGGCTTTGACACTGCTTCAAACCCTAGAGATTTGGGTTTAATGGTTCCTGGCGAGAGCCGTGTCAGGAGTTTGACAGAAGCTAATAACGGTTTTGTTTACGGCGGAACTGCTTGGCATGGCATGGTTTTCAAGTACAATGCTCAAACAGTAACTCCTGTTGTTGAAGACAAGTTAATCATTAAATGGTTTAAGCCTTCAAAGCATGTTTTCAAAACTGGAGAACCTGTCACTCTATTAGCAGCTATCGCTGTTCCAGAAACCTATGCTAACGAGTTAGAAGGTGTTCTAAAGCTGCGAAGAGAGATTGTTTACTACATTGCTTACAGCAGTTCTGGTGGTGTTGGAAAACCTGTTAAGAACTCTGAAAGTGCTGAGAGAGCTTTCTATAAAGAAGTGCCTTTCAAGATCAGGTGTGGCAGCACAGTTGACAAGGACTTAAGCCTGGACAATCAGTCAGAATCTTACGTGACTTGCCTTGCAACTGCTAGGGTTGAAGACTTACCTCCAGGCACTTATGAAGCTATAGCAATGTTCACTGCTGGCGATTTAAGAGCGAAAGACTTGGCAAGGTTTAAAGTTTTGAAGGCTCAGCAAGAACAGTCAAACATTGTGTTCACAAAGCTTGTTAGTAACAAGAAAGTTTTCAAGCCTGGAGAAGACATCTTAGTGTATGGTCGTTACTACTTGAAGTCAAACACTGATTCAAAAGTTACTGTAGAGCTTTACGATAGCAAGGGCAACTTGATAGCTTCTAGAAATCCTAAACCAGTTTGCAAAGCTTTCATTATAGCGCCTTTAAAGAGGGAGATTGTTAAGCCAGTGCCAATGCCTGGCGGGTCTGGAGGTGATCACAGAACTGTTAGAACTGTTGATTCAGAACAAGCTTCAGAACAACCAAAGCAAGCAGCTGCGATAACTGGAGAAGTGGTTGAAAGTCAAGGCATTGAAAAAGGTGTTGAAAGCACTGGAGAAGCAAAGCAATCAGAGAATTCTGGGCAAGGCGTTGAAGTGACAAGCATTGTTGAACACTTAACAAGTGATGAGGCTAACCAGCTTGTTCTAGAGCAAGCAGACTTGACAACAGAAACAACGGGTTCTGAAACTGCTGCTGGAGCTGCTGGAAAAACTAGTGGTGGTGAAGCTGAAGTTGGTGAAGTGCAATCTGAATCAGGCAAGGAAGAAGTTGTTGAAACAAGGCCTAGCACTGGAACTAGCTCTGAACCATCTGCTAAGTCAGAAAAGCCTGTGATTCCAAAGTTGATCAGCAAGGTGAGAGTTAAGCAGGTTAAAGGTCCTTTAACAAGGTGCGGCTTTAAAACAAGGTTTAAAGCTCCTAGAAAGCCAGGCATTTACAAAATCGTTGCTTGGGTTTCAACGCCTAAGAGTTCTGCTAGCAAGTCTTTAAGAGTGATTGTCACTACTAACATAGTTGTGCCTGGTCCTGAACAAGGACCTGTAACTGGTAATGAATCTTTAACACCTCCACAACAGGAAAACCCTGAAATACCTAGCGATGAAGAATTACCAGTGAGCAATTGCGACAATAGTTGCTTGTTCAAAGATGTTTGCATACCCATAGGCACTCGCGTAAAGAGTGATGGCAAAGCATTATACTGCGACCTTAACGGACAGCTCTCACAGCAAAAACCTGAAAACAGTGCTTGTGACAACAATTTCGAATGCTTAAGCAACAGTTGCTTGAACGGTAAGTGCGTAAACCTTGAGGAAAAACTGCGACAGCAAGAAACATTGTTGAAAAAGATTTTAACGTTTTTGAAACGCTTGTTCGGAAAGAAAGTTGTTTAAAAAGTTAATTAAAACTAACGAATTAAAACTAACGCGAGGTGATGTTTTTGAAATTTTTATTTTTCCTAACTTTTTCAATGCTTGCAATGTTGTTAATAGCTAGCTTGCTAACCTCTTGCACTGAAAAACAAGTATTAACTTACAACACGTCTTGGAGTGACGGTTATTGTAACAACGATAATGACTGCCAAGCAGTTGAATATGGTTGTGGTGGCGGCCACATTGTTTGCACTAGCAATCCTGAAAAATGGAAAAACATGGAATCAACTTGCGAAATTGTTAAAGACCATCCTTTAAACCAAGGCTTTACTTGTGGCTGTGTTAAAGAATTACATTCTTGCGCTTGGATCAAGCTGGACAAAAATATTTAAATACTGTGCTTGTAAACAAAGCATTCATGAGCAATTCAACAAGTGTTAAGGATTTAAAAAGCATTGTGCAATCATTACATGCTTTGGAGAGAAAGGTTTTACCTTTTTTAAAACAAGATTCAAGCTTGGAACAATTAGCGAATGCTTCAGGCTTGGATAAGACTTCAGTGCTTAGGGCTTTGCAATGGTTGCAAAGTAAAAACCTTGTTGAACTAATTTTCAAAGAAGTTAAAATCGCGAAGCCTTCAGATTTAGGCATTGCTTACAAGGATAAAGGTCTTCCAGAGCAAATTGTTTTGAAAACCTTGCTAGAAAACACTTCTCAAACCAATACAAAGTTAGAGTTTGGAAAAGCTTTACAACTGTCAAATCTTTCACAGCAAGAATTCCAAGCAGCGATCGGTGTTTTAAAAAAGAAAGGTTTAATCTTTGTTTCAAAAACTAGTGAAGGCTTGTTCTTAGGATTAATTGACCGTGACAAAGCATTGCAAAGCATTGAAAACCTTGCAGAGTTTAAAGTTTTGCAAAAACTGCCTGTAAATCTTGAATTCTTAAGCAGTGAAGAGTTAGAAGCTCTTAAAAGTTTGATTAACCGTAAAAAAATTGTTGTTATAGAAACTTCAAAACAAGTCATTGTTAAACCTTCACAGGTTTGCAAAACCTTGGCAGAACAATTCTCAACTGGTGGTGTTGAAGAATTTATTGACATAACTCCAGAAGTTTTGAAGACAAAGCAGTGGAAGCATAAAAAGTTAAGAGTTTTAAACGTTACAAGCCCTGTGCCAAAGTTGTTGTTTGGGAAAAAGCATTTGATAAGGCAGGCGGAAGAGTTTATAAGACAAATCTGGCTTAGCATGGGTTTTAAAGAAATGCAAGGTTCTTTAATACAGCCAAGTTTTTGGAATTTTGACGCTTTATTCGTGCCGCAAGACCATCCTGCTAGGGAGATGCAAGACACTTACTACTTACCATTCACTCTCAAAGTTAAACACCCTGTTGTTAGAGCTGTAAAGAAAGCTCACGAGCAAGGCGTTGCAGGAAGCACTGGCTGGCGTTACAGTTGGAATGAAAAACTTGCTTCTAAGCCAGTGTTAAGGACTCACACAACAGTGCTGAGCGCTTTAACATTGAAAGATTTAAAACTTGAAGAACTGCCTGCAAAGTTTTTCGCTATTGGCCATGTTTTCAGGAATGAAACTCTTGACTGGAAGCACTTGTTTGACTTTATACAAGTAGAAGGCATAGTAGTTGATGAAAATGCTAACATGAAACAATTAAAGTCTTACCTAACAATTTTTTACAAAATGCTAGGTTATGAAGACGTGAAGATTAAACCTTCATACTTTCCGTACACTGAGCCTTCAGCAGAGGTTTTAGTATTACACAAAGATGAATGGTTAGAACTTGGTGGTTGCGGGATTTTAAGACCTGAAGTTGTCCAGCCCTTACTTGGCAAGCCAATACCAGTGCTTGCTTGGGGTTTAGGACTTGAAAGAGCTGTGTTGTTAAAGTATAACTTTAAAGACGTGAGGCAGATTTACAGTCAAGACATTGACTTTTTAAGAAGCTTGAAAGCCTGGGTTTAAAGGTTTTAAAGATTTAGTTTAAAATTTAAGGTTTTAAGGTGTTTAAACATGGCTTCCGTGACCTTGGATTTAAAACTTTTGCAACGCTTGACAAAGCTTTCAAGACTTGAAATTGTTGAAACACTCACAAAGCTAGGGTTTGAAATTGAAGGTTTTGAATTTGAAAATGAAAACGAGCAAGAATTCAAAATTCAAGACTTGAAACAAGAAGAAAAACTGCAAAGCTTGAAATCATTAATTATAGACGTCACCCCTAACAGGCCTGACTTGTTAAGCACTATAACAATTGCTCAAGCTTTGAAAACGTTTAAAACGAGCAAGGTTTCAGAATTAAAATTTGAAAACCCTGCAATAACTGTTATCATTGAAGAAAGCGTTAAGAAAGTAAGGCCTTTCACTGCTTGTTGCGTTGTTAAAGGCTTAAACATTGACGAGTCAATACTTTTAGATTTAATACAATTACAGGAAAAACTTCACTTAACGCTTTGCCGTAACAGGGCTAAAGCTGCAATCGGGATTTACCCTTTGCAAAGCATTAAACCACCAATAAGGTTTAAAGCTTTAAAACCTGAAACCATAAAGTTTAAGCCTCTCGACTTTGATAAAGAATTAAACGGTTTGGAAATATTGGAAAAACATGCTAAAGGTAAAGCTTTCAAACACTTGTTGCAAGGAGAAAAGTTATTCCCACTGTTTATTGACGATCAAGGCAAAGTTTTAAGCATGCCACCTATTATTAATTCTGCAGACACTGGAAAAGTAACTTTGCAAACCAAGGAAGTGTTTGTAGAGGTTTCCGGGTTTGATCTAGACTTTTTAAACAAGGTGTTATTAATCATTGCGAACGCGTTCTCAATCATTGGAGGTAAAATTTACAAGGCAAAACTTATTATCAAGCATGAAAACAAAACAGTTACAACGCCTTTCAAGCAAGGCAAGCGTTTCAAAACTGATGAAGCGTTAGTAAAGAACATTAACAACTTAACAGGTTTAAGCCTTAACAAGCGAGAATTGAAAGCTTTACTCAAACGCATGGGTTTCATTGTTGAAAAAAGCTTTGTGAAAGTTCCTGAGCAAAGAACTGATGTTTTGCACTGGGTTGACTTGGCAGAAGACGCTTTAATAGCTTTTGGTTATGACAATTTAGATTTACAACCTGTGAAAACGCCTGGTTTTGGATTGCAACAAAGAACAAGTTTTTTAGAGTCAAAACTTGTAGAGTTTTTAATAAGTAATGGTTTCGTAGAGGTTAAAACATTTCACTTAACAAGCCCGGAATTGTTTGAGAATTGTAAAGCTTTAAAACCGTTAACTGTTGAAAACCCTGCAAGTGTTGAGCATTCAGGTTTGAGGAATTCTTTACAACCACAACTAATTCAAGTTTTAAGCAAGAACACTACGAGCAAGTATCCTCAAAAAATTTTTGACATTGGAGTAGTGTTTAAACCAGTTGTTAATCAAGGAACAATTCAAGAAGTGCAAGAATTAAAAACATTGTGCTTGGCAATAACGCATTCTAAAGCTTCATTCACAGAGGTGAAGCAGTTATTACAAGCGCTTGCAGAGTTTTTTAACTTAAAAATAGGGTTTAAACCTTTAAACATTGAAAGAGAAATATTACAGCAAGGTTGTCTAAGCACTAAGCGTTCAGCACAAGTATTTTTGAATGACAAGCCTTTAGGCTTTGCAGGAGAAGTTCATCCTGAAATCCTTGAACGTTTCAACTTTGAAAAACCAATAGTTATTGCAGAGCTAAACTTGGAATTGTTGTTTAAAGCTATCCGTTGATAAAGCTATTGTTTGAAAAAGTTTTTAAAACTTTTAAAACCCTCTTTCTTCATGGTTAAACCAAGAGTTATTGACAAGTCTGAATTGTTTAGAGATCTTGATTATTGGCTTAGCGTTTTGAAAAAGTCAATATTTGTCTATCCTTCAGATTTGATGTACAGGCTTGGCTGTAACGCTTTGGACAAGGAGTTAATATCCAGAGTTAGGGTTTTAAAACAGTCAAGCACCCAACCATTCACTGTTATAGCGCCTTCAAAGCATTGGATTGAGCAAAACTTTGTGATAACAAGCATTGCTAAGCGTTGGCTTGAAAAACTTCCAGGTCCTTACACTTTGGTTTTAAAGAAAAAGCAGCATTCAAGGCTTGCTGTTAACTTAAACCCTGGCAATGACGTAGTGCACGTCAGGATTCCAAACCATTGGTTTTCAAGCATTGTTGAAAAGCTAGGCGTTCCAATAGTTGCAACGTCTCCAAACATTGCTGCTGGGGACTTGTTGTTAAGCATTAACCACTTGGACGAGGATTTAAAGCAAAGCATTGACTTAATAATTTCAGACACTGTTCTTAACGGATTGGATAAAGGTTTAGACCAAGCAAGGGTTTTAAAAACCATTGACTTGACACAAGTACAGGTTTAAAGGTGGTTTTTACAATGAAGAAAACGCTTGAAAAACATGTGGAATCGCATTCTAAGCGTTTAGCAAAAAAAGCTGGTAAGGCTTCTAAGCATGGTTTGAAAATCTTAGCAGCTGGAGATATCCATGGAGACAAGCAATTAGCAGAAGCATTAGCTGAGAGAGCTGTCAAGGAAGGTGTTGACCTTGTAATACTCACTGGTGACTTGACGTTTGCAGAGCAGAGCACTGAAGGCATTTTAGGACCTTTTGTTAAGAAGGGTTTGAAAGTCTTGTTCATACCTGGGAATCATGAAACAATTGCAACTGCAGACTTCTTAGCAGAGGTTTACGGTCCAAACGCGAGAAACATTCACGGCTATGCCTTGATTTACAAAAACATTGGCATTGTAGGCTGCGGCGGAGCTAACGTTGGCCCCAACATGCTTTCAGAACAAGAAATTTTTGAAACCTTAAAACAAGGCTTTTACTCTTTGAAAAAGTACAACCTTGACAAGATCGTCATGATAACGCACGTGCACCCAGCTTATTCTAAGATGGAAAAGCTTACAACAATATTTCCAGGCAGCAAGGCTGTAACGAAGGCTTTAAAGCTTTTCAAGCCAGACTTGTTGTTGTGCAGTCACGTGCATGAAGCTGAAGGCCTTGAAGAAGTGATTGAAAAAACAAGGGTGATCAATGTTGGAAAGCATGGCAAGATTATTGAATTATAAGGTTTTAACTAAAAGTAAAGGTCAAAGCAAAGGTCAAACACAACAAGTTTTCATATACTTAATAGCAGTCATTGCCTTGGGAGCTGTGATCTTGTTTGGTTATAAAGCTATACACTCACTCTTAAGCAAGGGTTGTGCTGCTGAGAAAGCAGAGTTTAAAGCTAGCTTGGAAGAAATGCTTGAAAACTATAACAGTTTCGGAAGCTTGCACATTGAAACCTTGAAAGCGCCTTGCAGTGTTACAGAGATTTGCTTTGTGTCTGCAGAAGTTATTGGTAAGAATGCTTTGCCAAGCACTGCTCCTGCTTTGATACGAGATAACACTAAAGAAGGTGTAATGTTTAACATTTACCTTCTCACAAACAATGTTGTTGAACCTTTAACGTTTTCTGACTATGTGAAAGCTCCTGGTAATTATACTTGCATACCAGCTGTTGGCGGTGTTTTTAAAATCAAGTTTGAAGGCTTGGGCGCTTACACCTTGGTGTCTAGTCCTTAAAGCTTTTTTTTCTATACAATTTCTATACAAAAATTTTTTTATACAAAAATTTAAAA
>JAGGZX010000076.1 GCA_021161785.1 Candidatus Woesearchaeota archaeon
AGTATTTACTACTTCAAATTCCGTAAATTTTTTAAACCAAAAACCATTTTTCTGTCTTAATCAAAAAGTAACAATGCTATAAAACGCTATGAAAACTTTCATTTTTTCTTTTTTAAAACCTAAAACTGCAAGACTTAAAAAACAATTAAAAAACAAAAACAATTAAAAACCACGGGGAGTGAAATGGCAGCAGTAGCTGATGACTTTGAAAAACTGTTAGAAATTCAAAGGTTAATGGCTAGTCGCATTGTTCAAGAACAAGAACAAGACTTAAAAATTAAAATACTCACAATCCTAGGTCAGTTAACAACGTCTAAGCGTAAAAAAATTCAGAAAGAAGCAATCATTATAGAAGCATCTCTCCAAGGCATTTCTGAAGAAGATGTGTTGCTAATTCTTGACAAGTTAAAAACTGAAGGCATTATAAAAGAAAAAGACGGCTATGTAGAATTAATATAAAAAGCGTTAAAATCTAAAACAATTCTCAAGCGCTAAGCCTACTTGTTAAGCCCACCTGCTCAGAGTTGTTTGCTGCTTAGAACTCACAATACTGTCAAAACTCTTACCCAAAACTTCTAAAATGCTATTAGCAACTGGTTTTAACTGCTTGTTAATGTAATGGTCATAATCAATGGAATGTTTTTGATTACTAACAGGTTCAGGACCTGCAACAGTCATCACATACTCAATAATATTGCTATCCAAAGTTTTCAACTTCTTAGCAGCTTTCACATGCGGAGGAGTTGTTTTTGTATACTCTTTAAGATCTTTCCTTAAAGCTTTCTTATAAACTAGTAAATCGTCATACTTCCCAGATTTTAAGTCATTAACAAAGCTTTTTATAAAATCTTCAACTTTTTGCTTTGCAAAAACTCTTTTCAACAATTCAATTTGGAATCGCTTAGCGAGTTCTGTCCAGTCACGCCTAACAGCTTCTAAGCCAACAATTTCTAAACGTTCAACACCCTTGCTTAAAACAATGCCTGCACATCTTTTCTTAGCACCTGCTTTTAACTCAGCGCTACGCAAGGGAGGCATGAACAATGTTTTGTAAACCTTTTCAAACTCTATCTCTAAATAACTCTTAACTTCAAAGTTTTGCTTAACCCATTTGTCATAAAAACCGTTGATGAAATCTTGAATTTTCACACCCAGCTTTAACGCTTCTTTTTCATTGTCAAGTTCAGTGTCAACAAACACGCTGTCAGTGTCTGAGTAAATAACTTTAAATCCTAACTCTTCAACTTTCCTAGCTGTTAATTGAATGATATGTCTGCCGAAAGCTGTTACAGCTCCAGCTATGTGCGGGTTGTAAAACCTGCAACTAGGATTTGCAAGAGCACCATAAAAACTGTTCATTAAAATCTTTATAGCATGACTTTTAACAACTTGTTTTTCCTTCTTAGCCTTACTCCTAGCTTCCCAAAGCGTTTGCAAAAGCTCTGGCATAATGCCGAACTTTTTTGAAAAGCAAGCATTGTTCGGAGCTTTAATGTCCTTGCAATCAGGATTCACACCTTTAAAGCTTAACGGGTCAATGTTGAACGTTCTCATAATGCTCGGGTACAGGCTTTTAAAATCTAAAACCAGTACATAATCATAAATGCCTGGCTTTGGTTCCATAACATAACCACCTTTGATAGGTGCTTCCTTTTCAGAGTAATCTGTTGTTACAGCAGCAATTTTTAACGGCTTTAAAGCTCTCAAGTACAAGTTGTCTAAAGCAGCAATGCTTGCAGTGACGCGGTCAATAGGTAATCCTGTGAGAATGTTTTTCTCAACAGCAACGTCTAAAGCGTTTGTTTTTTTCAAAATTTCAAGCACTAACTCAGCATCTTTAAGGTTGTACTCTGCAAGTTTTTTCAAGTCAAACCTTGCAAGGTTGTCAATTTCTAAAAACCTTTTATCACCTGTTAATAACTTTCCATGGCCTAGAAATTCTTGAGCAGCAGTTTCAAGCTTGTAATCTTCAAGTTTTATGAAAGCAGCTTTTAACAAGGTTATAGCGTCAATAACAACCCTGCCTGGAATAAAAGCTTTTGACTCGCGAAAAAAATCTTTGTAAACACGCACACTGCAAGGCTCTCTAGACCTGCCAAGCAAAGGTTTCAAACCAAACTTTTTAAAAGCATTGAACAACCATTTCAAGTCAAAATCAATAACATTCCAACCAGTAATAATGTCAGGGTCAAGTTTTAACACTAATTCTTGAAACGCTTTCAAAACTTCAACTTCTGAATCATAAACAGTTACAAAATCAAGACTTTCTACTTCTTTTAACGATTCCTTACTCTCCAAATATTGTTTCGTGATCAAAACCTTTTTGAAAACATTACCACCATGTACGCAATACAAAGCGATAGAGTAAAGTTTTGAACCAGCACTGTCTGTTTCAATGTCTATGCTTAAAACTTTAAGCTCAGGTTTGAACTCTTGACAAGGTTGTAAATCACAATTTTCAAAAACTACGTCAACGTTCAAGTCATGTTTCTTACCAACAGTTATGGCAGTGTCATCTCTAACCTTTATGATAACTGTGGCTTTGATGTCATGATCAATCTTGAAGCGTTCAACAAATCGTATGTCAGCTTCAAATGTTTGAATGCTTTGATCATGCAAAGCTTCTCTAACGTTTGGAACTGTTTTAGGGTTTGTCAAGTAAATCGTTACTAGTTCTTCGCCAGAAAAATTTTTGAAACCTTCATTTTTAAATTCAATGTTCAGGTTTAAATTTTTAAACACGTTTTTAGCTTTGTCAAGGTCTTGCTGTTTGATAAAAAAGTATGGCTTGTAAGTCTTGAACAATGCAAAGCTTTGATTATTGCTCAGCCTTCCAAAAAACGTGATGACTGGCTTGTCATTAACAACTTCATAATTTGCTGACACTATAAACCCTTTAAACGTTTTCATGAAAAACCACCTTTTCAAGCATTGAACAGTTTTTTAAGAAGGTTTCTTGCCTTGCCTTTCAAAAGCTTGACTAACCTCGTTTAACGTTGTCACTTCTTCAACGCTCTTGTCAAGCCTTAACCTTAAAACCCTTGGAAACCTTAAAGCAAAACCTGAACTGTAGCTAGGACTCCTCTGGATTTCTTGAAACGTTACCTCTACAACAATGCTAGGCTTTATAGTTACAGACCTGCCTTTTTCTTCAACAATGTGCGGCTTTAAAAGCTCTGTTAATTGTTCAAAACTCAAGCCTTCACCAGCTTCAGACTTTTCTTTAATACCAGTGCCTACCTTGCCAATTGTCAAGAACTCTCCAGAAATCTCGTCCTTGCAAGCTAATACAAAGCTACTCAACCAGTGAGCTCTCTTACCCTCACCCCACTCAGCGCCAACGATTGCTAAGTCAAATGTTTCAGCAGTTGGTTTTAACTTCACCATGAAACCAACTCTAGACCCAGGCTTGTAAGGCATGTTTAACGCTTTAAGCATGACACCTTCATTCCCAGCGTTTAATGCTTGATTGTAAAAAGCTCTAGCTTTGTCTAAATCATCAGTTATTAATTGGGTTGCAAGCTTTACATGCTTTGACTCTTGAATAACGCTTTCTAAAAGCTTTCTACGCTCTTTGAAAGGCTTCTTCACAATTGTTTCACTGCCTAAAAACACGATGTCAAACAAGTGCAATTCAACAGGCAACTTTTCAACCATTTCTTTAATGTTATACTTCCTCTTTATGCGTTGAGAAATATTCTGGAAAGGCACGAATTTCTTTGTAACTGGATCAACACCAACGCATTCACCGTCTAAAATGCAGTTCTCAACTTTTACTGATTCTTTAACAGCACTAACAACGTCTGGGAATTGCTTGGTAACGTTTTCTAAACGCCTAGTGTAGATAACAATTTTATCTCCCTGCTTGTGGATTTGCATTCTAAAACCGTCATACTTGTACTCAATAGCTGCTGGCTTGCCAACAGCTTTAAAACCTTCTTCCAAACTTTCAACTTTTTGAGCTAGCATTACGCGGAAAGGCCTTCCAGGCTGTAAGCTCAAACCTTCAAGACCTTTCAAGCCTTGATTTTTCAATATCACAGCTATTTGCGAGTAATCATTCACTAAGCTGAAACCTTCCTCAACCAAGGCTGTGATGTTGTTATAAAGCTGCCTAGCTGCTTCATAGCTAGAAGTCTTGACAACGACATTGCTAGCATTTTTCAACTGTTTTAACAATTCTAAACAAGTGTTTACTTGTTTTGAACTGCAATCAACGATTTCAAAACCTTCAGAATTGCTTGGAGCTGTAAAGCTTAACGGGGCGTTGCATAAAGGACAAGTTTTTTGCCCAGGAACTAATCCGCAATTATTGCAAAACCCGAACACTAGCAAAGGCTTCGGCAGGAAAGCCCAGGTTAAAGCATCCCTAACCATGCCTTCAGCAATGCCAACGCGTAAAGCGCCTATAACTGTCCTAACAATGTAGCGAGCTTCTAAAGGTGTTGAACAATTTATTAACTCTGCAACCAAAGCTATTTTTTGATCAACAGTGCCTTGACCTTCAAGCATTGCAGCTTTTTGCAAGTTTTTAAAAACCTTGTCAACAGTTAATTGCTTTGCAAACAATGACTGCTGCTTTCTATGCTTGACAGCTATCTCAGCTACTAAGCCTAAGTCGCCTTGCTCAGCCCAGTGCTTTTCAATGCTTTCAGAGCTTAAACCAGTAGCTCTAGAGATTGCTTTAACAACAAGCTTTGAAGCAATGCCTAGCTCTCTAGAATCCCAAGGCGGGAAAACAGTTCCTTGAGCTAGAAGCACTGCTTGTTTTAAATCTTGATCTTCCTTGATTTTAGAAAAAAACCTTGACAACACCAGTGTTTTCTCTAAGCGCTTCGTAGTTTTTTCTAACTTTTCATAAAGCAAGGCTAGTTCTTTGTAAAGCATGTGCTTTGTAAGTGTTCACGGTTTTTAAACATTTTCTTTTAAAACCTTTTTCTTTACAATTCATTGCTTCAAGATTTCTTTTTCAACTTTGTTAATGATTGCTTTAACCTCGTTTTTGTAATGGTCTAGGTTCTCGCCAGTGAATTCTGACAAAACACCTTTCTCAGCTTTTTCTTGCAAGTCTATAAGCTCTAAATAAGTGCTTGCTTCATGTTCAAAACTTTTAAACTCAAGCATCTTGTCAGCGATTTTGCGCTTGTTAACAACCACTTCTCCATGGAATAACAAATATAATTGGAATGCTTCAGTAGCTGCTTCTAGTAGTAAAGGTAAAGCTTTTATCAACACAGCCCTAGCGTTGAACAAGTACTCGTTAGCTCTTTCAAGCAAGCGGTCAGCTCTCTCCTCCTTAGCAGATTGTTTTAAAGCTTCAATCACTGTCCTAGCTTCTCTTATAGTGTTGTACTTGTCTTTCAACACAATGGAATGTTTTAAAGAGCTTAAAATCCAAGGCTCTCCTTTCAAGAGTAAAGCCCACCAGTTCGTGAAAGGCCTAGGCGGTTGGAAGTGATATTTAAGCTTAGCATTACTTTCTAACTCTTTAATATGTGTTAAAATGCTTGGCAAGTTTTTCAACCCAAAACCAATGTCATCTAACAGTATTAAAACATCAACATCGTTAGGTTTCTCCTTCCTAATAGCTGAGCCGTAAAGCAACACCACAGCTATGCTAGCGTCTTTTATTAAAGGTTTCAAGTCCTGCTTCACTCGCCTTACTAGTTCTTGACCCATCACTAACACCTTGCTAAGTGTTAAAGTTTTTTTGGTTAAACGTTTTTAAATAACCTCCCTCACTGCTTGCATGAACACCTTAGCATCTTGCATTAACTTGTCAAGCGTCTTCCCAGCAATGTTTGAACCTGTGTGCTCGCAATGCTTGTAAGCATTCACAATGTTCTTAACCTTCTTAGTATAAAATCTTAACAAGTCATGCTTGCTTAACTGATCTGCCAAGTGCTTTGGAATAGTGACTGGCACGTTTTTCATAACAAGAGCTGCTTGGCAAGACTCAACAACTGCCATGTAAACATTGTCTAAAGCTTTAAGTTTCAAGCTCTCAATATCTCTCAACAACCTACGAATGTGTAACACTTTATGAATAAGTGTTTCCTTAGTGCCAAGGATCAATCCTTGCTTTAAGTTAGCTTTCAAAGCTGAAAGCATTTTAGAAGCGTCATAAACAAGAACACCGTCACGGATAGCTATCAATAGCTTAGAATCATGCTCAAGGATGCGCGTCAAGAATTCTTTAATCAATAACTGCTCTACAAAGCGCTCATTAGGTTGCAGTTTAAAATTTTTCAAAACCTTTAATAAAGCTTTTCTAGGCAGAACATGCTTTGTTATCACTAACACTTCAAAGCCTAAATCTTTACTGACTGCTAACTTGCCTTGAACTTGCACAACGCCAACAATGCTTTTTAAGTCTTCACTCTTCGCAACCCTTACAGTTTTAGGTTTCTCTTTGCTTGCTCTTGCTTTTCTTGTTCGCGCTTTCTTTGCTTGTTTTTTCTTTTTAACACTCCTTGCAGGCATTGCAAAAAACACCTCTTTTAACACCTCTTTTTAAATCCTTAACCCTTTTTTAACAATTACTGATTCTTTTATGTCTTGCTATTTAAAAATGTTTTTCTTTTAGTAAAAACCTCTAACAACGAACAACGCATACAAAGCTATCAACACAAAACCAGACCATTTAGGTAACTGCTTTTTCAACATGACCAACATGATAAACAAAGTTGTTATTAAAGTTAAAGGCATGTAAAAACTTACAACAAGGTTGTTCAACATTATAGGGCTTGCTATTGCTGCAATGCCTGTGTTTAACAAGCAGAAATGCATGACTGAGCCAGCAACGTTTCCAAAGCTTACCTCTGGCATGCCTTTCAAAGCAGCTGGCAGTTCTCTAGCTAACTCTTCAATACTAATCAAAAACGCTAATATTGTCATTCCAAAAACAGTGTCTGAAACGCCTAAAAACCTTATAATAGGCTTAGCACTGTTAATTAATAACTCGCTTCCAATCACAATGCCTGCTAGTGAAGCAATAAATATAATCACAGATCTAACCTTGCTAATCCTTAGTTTGGAGTTCTCAAACAATTCTTCAAGTTCATGTTCTGGTTTTATGTCAACACCTTTCTTACTAAGCTTGAATAAATAACCGATTGCGATTATGAACACCGCTAATAACAAAAACCCATCAATCCTTGATATAACCTTGTCAATGCTTAAAACATAAAGCAAGGCTAAGCTAATAACAGGCATTGCAAGCACTGTTTTTGAAACTGTTCTAAACTTGACATTACTTGCAATGATTGTTATGCCGAAAGCTAGGCTTATAGCAACCATGAGGGATCCTAAAACACTGCCCATTGCAATGCCGTAAGCATGCTTGGCAGAGCCTGTAATTGTCACTGCCAAGTTTTCAGGGTCAAACCCTATGAAAACCAGGCTTATCAAGAATGTTGAAACTCCAAAGTTTATTGACAAGCTTGCAATGCTTTTAACAAGTTTTTC
>JAGGZX010000013.1 GCA_021161785.1 Candidatus Woesearchaeota archaeon
ATTCTTTCAAGGCTGTGTAAGGGTTTTAAAGCTTACGAAAAAGCCTACGAGTTCAGAGTTCAAGCTTATTGCAAAGGTTTCAGGCTTGGGATTGCTAATCATTGGCTTTATAGGTTTTTTAATCCAGTTGTTGAAACAATTAATTGCAAAGTAGTTTTAAATCAAAAACATTTAAAAACTCATTGTTTTGACAAGGTTTTTTACAGTTTTTTAGAGGTGTTTGCTAATGGATACAAACGCGCAAAGATTGGAAAGCCAATCAACTGAAAAGCAAACAGTTGAAGAGCATAAGATAAAAATCGGTGTTAGCAAGGAAGAGCAAGAAACAACACTGCCAGAAGGTGCTGACCAGCAACCAATATTTGTTTTAAGAACAACTGTTAACAGGGAGGAACAAGTCATTGACTTTATAGCTAGGAAGGCTAAGCAAAAGCATTTGAATGTTTACAGTGTTTTACACCCGCACGGCATGAGGGGTTATGTTTTCATAGAGGCAGGTTCAAAGCATGACGCAGAGCAAGCAATAACTGGCGTTCCATATGCCAGGGGCCTGTTGAAAAACCCAGTGTTTTTAAAAGACATTGAACACTTGCTTGAAAAAGGTAAGAGAGAGATAAACATAAAGAAGAATGACATTGCAGAGATCATAGCAGGCCCTTTCAAGAGGGAGAAGTGTAAGGTTATACGCGTTGACAAGGCTAAAGGAGATGTTGTTGTGCAATTGTTAGAAGCAGCTGTTCCCATACCTTTAACTGTCAAGATTGACAACATCAAAGTTATTAGGAGGGAGGAAGAATAAGCGAGAGAAAGAATAACAATTTCTAAACCATTTCTAAATCACTGGAACTGCTTCTCCAGTTTTAACACCGTAAATGATTAAGTAATTCCATAAAAACCCATGCTTTTTCGTTATCTTAACGCTAATGCCTTCTTCTTCAAAAATGCTTTTAATCTTTTTAAAATTCCTGATATGGCTAGGGTTTGGCAGTATTTTAAAATAATCAATGAATTCTATGAAGCAGATCTTGCCATTATCTTCCAATACTTGGTGCAAGTCTCTAGCAAGTTTTTTAAAGTCTTGGAAAAAGCTTAACATGCCAACAGAGTAAACCCTGTGGAACTTTCCAATGCCTGGAACAATCCTTGTTGCTAAGTGCGGATCATGTATGAATTCAATGTTTGTCAAGCCTAACTCTTCAGCTCTCTGCCTTGCAATGTTGATGTGCTTCTCACTCATGTCTATAGCTACAACCCTGTCAGCTTGTTTTGCAAGTTCTAAGGTTAACGTTCCAACGCCAGAGCCGAGTTCTAAAACATTCAAACCTTTAACGTCTCCGAAAAGGTTTATCGCGAACTTGCGAATGCTTTTAGGCAGTGTGACTGCTTCAAAAGCAAGGTTCAGCCTTGCAGTAGCGTTTAAAACCTTCCTGCTGAACTCTAAATTGTAATACATGTTTAGCAATAAGTAAATAGGGATGCCTACAAGCATGAATATTGCAAGGTTTGTAAGTATGAAACCAGACCTTTGAGACTTGAAAATCCAAAAACCAATCATTGCCAAGTTGAAAGTAATGATGAATAAAGGTCCTGCAATGCCGAAAGGAGCTTTAAACACGGGTTCAATGCCTTGCTCTCTGTACTGCTTTCTAGAAATGATGAGTGCAATCATTAGTATTGTGTAGAGCAGGAATGTTAACGGTAGCAAGGTTTCAACAAGTGTTAAGTACATGCTGTTCGCTATCAACACTATCAAGCTGGAAGCAATGGTTTGGAAAATAATAGCTTTGTGCGGCACTAGTCTTTTCTTGTGAATGTCTGCTAGTTGAGCTATCATTAACTTGTCGCGAGCCATTGCTAACACAAGCCTAGGGCTGCTCACAATCCAGTCAGCAACTGTGCCGATAATTGACAGGTAAGCTGCTAGTGTGAAAACAATCGCAACTTTTTCGTTAAAATAAATCTTTGCAAGATCTGAAAACGGTGTTTCAAAACTTCCTAATGCTTTAGCGCCAACACTGCCAATTGTCAACACTATAAAGCTTAACACTAACAATGCCACAATGCCAGTGCCTAGGATCATTGCTCTAGGAATCGTCTTCCTAGGGTTTTTCACTTCTTCAGAAAGGTAGCTAGCGCTCTCCCATCCGAAAAACACGTCGCTTATCAAGAACAAGGTGTAACCAATAGCTGACAATGGATGCGTTAATAATGGGAACAGTTTTTGAAGCGTGAACCTTGAAACAGCTGGAATTGTTAAAGCTATGACTGATAGCAAAGGGAAAAAACCTAGCGTTGTGAGAACTACCATGCTTGTCTTCAAGCCAAGGTATGCTAGCATGTTAAAAGTTATTATGAACGCGAGGCTTATCACTGTTTTCAATGTTACTGGAAGGTTTGGGTTTAAATACCTGATAGCAGCAACTACGAACATGACAATGCTGATATTACTACCTATCAATGCCATCCAACCAACAAGGAATGATGGGAAACTGCCAAGCGTTTGCTTTGCATACTCATAAATCCCTCCAGCTTTCGGGTACTTGCTAGCCAGCTCTCCGAAAACAGCTGCAAAGTATAGCGAGATAATAGATATTAAAAGCCAAGCTATGATGCTGTCATTACCACTAATCCTAGCAGCTAGCGCTGGCATAAAGAAAATACCACTACCAACTATAGAGTTAGCTATCAATATTGAGAGCACTGGCAGAGTGATCCTTCTCTCAAGCTTTGACATGCACCACCTCTTTTTAACAACTCATTGCCAAGCATTAGTTTTAACAGATCGTTAACTTCTTGTTTTAAAAAAGTTTTTGCAACAACGTGTTTATAAAAAACATTTTTTAAAGCGTTTTTTAAAGAAAATTTTTTAAACCTTTAAAAAAACTTTTGTTACATGATCAGGGTTTTACATGTTCCAAAGCAAGGTTTTGGCTTTAAGAAAAAGTTTTCAATAACTGAAAAACTTCCTAAAAGCTTTGACAAGAACACTTATTTCTTTATCAAGTGTCAAGAGATTGATAGTAAAGAATTGCAAGACCTTTCAAAACTTTTATCAATACCTATTGACAGGCTTACAGATTTTTTCCACCCGCAAAGAAGGCCTAACGTTGTAAAGTATGAATCGTTAATCGTTACAACGTTTAGAGCTCCAGTGGTTCATAAAAAACATTACGCTACAGTTTCTTTCAGCATGGTTTTAGGCAAGAATTTTCTTGCATTGCTAACGAGTCAAGACTTAGAGTTTTTGCAAGACCTTTACTCGCAGCCAGAAAACATTGCTAAAATTTTGCATAACTCTCCAGTTTACTTGCTAGCGCAAATCATTCAAGACTTGATTGACAACTACTTTAAAATCGTTACTCAAATATCGCGCAGAGTAGAGGTTTTAGAGTCTAAAACAAAGTCAAGCAATGATCGCAACTTCTTGCACGATGTTTTCGCTTTGAAAAAAACTGTTATATACCTGCACATGGCTTTAATAGGTAATAGAGATGCTTTGAGGTCTTTGCACAGCCTTTCAAAAAACCTTCCTCAAGAATTTTTAAACTTGTTAGAATCTTCTAACGAGGACTTGAACCAATTAATAGATGGCTTGGTTATCCAAAGGGAGTTGATAAACGAGTCTTTAAGCTTGTACATGACGTTGATGAATAATAATTTAAATCGTATAATGAAGAAGCTTACAGGCTTAGCAACTATTGTTGGCGTTCCAATGCTTATCACAGGTATTTACGGCATGAATTTTAAACACATGCCTGAACTGTATTGGCGGTATGGTTATCCTTTCTCTCTGCTTTTAATGCTTCTAGCAGGTTTTGTAACCTACATGGTTTTTAAACGTAAGGAATGGGTTTGATTCTCATGCCTACAAACGTGACAGCAGAGTATGCTGCTGCAGAGTTAAAATTTCAAAAAGCTAAAACCGTTGAAGAAAAAATTGCTGCTTTGAAAGAAATGCTTGCAACAGTGCCTAAGCATAAAGGCACTGAAAACTTGGTTAAAGAGCTTAAGAAGAGATTGGCAAGGCTTAAGTCAAAAGCTGAAAAGCAGAGCGTTGCGAAAAAACATGAAAGGTTTAGCGTTTCAAAAACTGGTGATGCGTTAATAGTTTTAACAGGTTTCACAAACACTGGTAAGAGCTTGCTGCTTTCAAAGCTTACGAACGCGAAGCCAAGGATTCAAGATTATGCTTTCACAACAGAAGATTTAGAAATCGGTATTTTTGACCTTGAAGGAGCTAAGTTGCAAGTTGTTGAGCTACCAGCATTGTTAGGTGATTATAGCAACAGGGATAAACAATTATTGTCAGTGGTTAGGAATGCTGACTTGTTACTAATCATTGCTAAAACATTGCAAGAAGCTTTCCAATTATTGCAATACTTGGAAAAAAACAATTTCAGGTTCAGGCCAAAGCCAGAAATCATTGTTAAGAAAACTGGAAAGCCAGGTATTGTTGTTTCAGGATTAACAACTGGTTTGAACATTGAATTAGTGAAAACCATTGCTTCACAATATTTAACGTCTGGAGAGATTATTTTTAAACAACAAATCAATAACGATGTTGAAACTTTAAAAACTTGCTTGGAAGACGCTTTGAATAACAGCTTAAAATTTTCTAAAGCAATAATCTTGATAAACAACTTCTCGCAACAATTCAGTGAGTTAAAACATTTACAACTACAAGCAATTGGCAAAGCCTTTCCTAACATAAAAGTTTTAGAAGCGAATTTAAAAGAAATAAGCAGTCAAGCATTGAATGAGTTAAAACAAGAAATGTTCAAGCTTTTAAACTTGATCAGGGTTAAGGTTAAACCTAGCAAGCATTCTCAAGAAATTGTTAAAACACTGCACAAGAATGCTAAGCTTCAAGACCTTGCAGAAATGCTTGGAAAGGTTTTCGTTAAAAATTTCAAGTTTGCAAGGCTTTTCGGTACTAACACAGACTTCCAAGGCAAAAGGATCAGCTTGAACCATGAATTACTAGACGGTGACGTGATCGAATTCCATCTGCGTTAAAAGTGTTAAATATTTTTGATTGCAAGGTTTTTTAAATTGGAAACTTTTAAAAATGTTTAACCCTTAAAAGCAATTAATGAAAGGTAAGATAGCTGTTTACAGTTTTAGTGAAAATGTGATACAATCTTTTAAAACGTTTATACAAAAAAATTTTACGGATTGCGAGTTTATGAATTACTCTAGCACAAATCTAAACTTTTTTATTAACAACATGTTAATACAGCCTCCAGACCTTGTTGTATTAACCCTTGTTGCTAGTTCTAAAGCATTAAAAACTGTTCCTGAAGAAGTGTTTCTTTACGAGCATGAACAAGTTATAAGGCCTGAATACTTTGCACCCCTAGCAAGGGAGATTGCTTCTATTGTAAGAATGGTTAAGAAAGCTTTGAAAGATAACAACTTGAAAACAAGGCTTTTAGGCATGGATCATGAAGACTTCACAAGGGTTTACCTTGGTAATGGCGTTGATTTTTTTCTGCCAATCAAAACGCTTTCAAAACAAGACATGATAACTGCTATAAGAACTGGTTTAAACAACAAAGTTGCTAAGCAAGACATAAACCTTGTTTATGAAAAACAAGAGTTTTACAACATGGTTGCTGCTCACAATGTTTTAAGAGCTAGAGCTAGAAAAACTGCTGATACGAAAAAAGAAGTTGGTTTTCTAGTAAGGGTTTTAACAGATCATAAGTGTAAAACAGTCTTGGATGCTGGTTGTGGCGAGGGAAGGCTTTCAATACCTTTAGCAATTCATGGTTTTAAAGTTGTAGGCATAGACATTTCTGAAGTAGCTATTAACAATGCTAAAATGAATGCTATAAAATATAGACAGAACTTTAAACATGAACCAGAGTTTTATATCATGGACATTTTTGATTTAAACTTTAACACAAAATTTGACGCTGCAATTTTGATGTGGCACGTTGTTTGTGATTTTAGAACTAGGCTTGTGGAAGCTTTGAACAGTATTTCTAATGTTTTAAAACATGGAGGTGTTTTGATTTTTGACTTTCCAGACATTTCAAACCAGATGAATGTTAAGATTGACAAAAACGGTGTTTACAAAACAACGCTTGCTAATGGTTTCAAAAAATATGTTGGTTTAGTGCTACCTCTTGAGACTATGCTAAAATTTTTAGAATTAAACGGTTTTAAAGAAATCACATACCACAAGGTTAAATGGGGCATTCCAAAATTTGTTATTGTTGCCAAATCATAGTTCAAGTTTTTAAAACGGTAATTTGTTAATGCAAACTTCTTCAGTTGTTGGTATGATCTCAAAATCTTTTATAAAGTCATAATCAGTTCTTAGCATTGTTAAGTACTCGTTAACAAACCTTGCGTAAGGCGCATGCATTTCAAATTCTAGGTCTGAATGTCCAAAGCTTTCCGTGATGTAAACAATGGTTGGTTCTTGCATAAGCCTAGATTTTAACACTTCCTTCTTTTTAAGGTTAGACAATTGTATCATCACCTTGTAATGTTCAAAACCTAGCAATTCATGGTTAAGCACTAGCTTGTAACCTTTTATGATTTTTGAATCTTCCAATCTTTTAATGTGGTACTTTACAGTGTTTGCTGTGATGCCTAAAGCTTTCCCTATGTCAACATGGCTCATCCTAGCGTTGTCCATTAACAATTTAAGAATCTCCTTCTCAACATGGTTTAAACTTGCTCTTGAATTGCAACCACCAATTGTTATGTGTTTTTTCACACCTTTGTGGATGTATGAATAGTTAAAAACAAGTATTTTCGTGACAATGCTAAACGCTTTTTCTTTGAAAAAGTTTCCATACCTTGTTATTAAAGACTCGTAAAACGCTTGGAATTCTAACGGGTTTCTAGACCATGACAACAACGCCAAGTCCCAATTGCCTTGAAGCTTTACAAACCAGCTTGCCCTAGGATTTCTTTTAAGCCATGATTGCAAGTCTTGCTCAATCCTTGGCGATATGTTGTACAAGTTTATTAAAAGCCTGTAAAGGTTAAAACCTAAACAAGTCAAGTCTGTAATCACAGTGTATTTTTTTATAACCTTACTCCTCTCCAAGTTTTTAATCCTGTAATTAACAACTTCTTTTGAGAATCCTAACTCGCTAGCAATGCTTGTTATTGAAGCCTTAGCATTCAAGTCTAGTGCTTGTAATATTTTCAAGTCTTTCTCGTCAAGCTTTACTCCTTGATGTTTCAACACTATCTTTCTTGTATTGTAATTGCTTATATAATCATTGTTTTGATTGCTTGCTTTGTTTTTTAAATCGTTTTTTAAACCAGAGCTCATTGTACTTATTTTCAAAACGAAAATGCTTTATAAATATTTTGTTGTTTTGATAAAATTTGCTTGTTTTAAATTTATGCTTAGTTTATAAATC
>JAGGZX010000069.1 GCA_021161785.1 Candidatus Woesearchaeota archaeon
AGAAAGTAGTGAAAACATGTTTTTAAAACTTTTATTAAAAAACCTTCTATTTTAAAAAACAGTTTTTTAAACAAGTTTTAATCAACAACAGGTATTAAAACCAAGCCTGGATATCTCTCAATGTTTAAACCAATAGCTGTGCACAATTCAGGGTCCCAAGAGTGAAAATACTCATCCTCAAACACGTGTTTAACTTGTTCTGCAGGAATAACACCTATATGTGTCAATCTAGCTTTCTCATAATAATGCCTGTCATCCCTATACTCTTTAACAACGTCTATAGTGTTATCTCGCCGCGTGTCGCACAAGTTCCTTATAGAATAATGAATCTCTACAGCTTGATGTGCTGGCAATTCCAATTTTCGCTTTGAATAATACCCAACACCCAAATGCTCTTTAAACGTTTCCATGTTCGGATCTAGAACTGTTCTGTACGAGCCAATCCGCTTACCCTTGCAACGCAACACTCCAGTACTGTTTTCACAACTATAAGCGCAAGCAACTAGCCAAGGAACATCAACAACCTTGCCCATGAAGAAGTCGTTCTCATACCTGATAGTGAGCACTTTAACCCAATCCCTGTTTTCGCAACGATCTCCAGAAACAGGCACAGGGTTAACTTCTTGCTTTAACAAAACGCTTGGGTGAGAATAACTAACCCGCAAACCAATACCAGACTGGCTAATAAAACCTATAACCAAGATCAAGATTAAAGGAATAAAAACTCCGAGCAAGTATTTTAACTGCATGCCGAGCAAACACCTTTCGTTTCAAGTTTTCACATGCTTTAAATACATGCCAACGCCTAAAATCACAAGACCTGACAAGATCAAAGTAATAGTGACTATCAACTTGGAAGTGTGATAAATGTCTATCAAATAAATGGAAAACATGATGAACATGTATATAGAAGCAATGTATAGTAAAGGATAAATCTTTTTAGAACGGAAATACTTGACTAAAATCACGATCACGAAAATCGTTGTCAAGAGCCACATCAATATTTCCGAAATAGGACTCATTTGCAAACACCTTTCAACAATTTTTTATGTTTTAAACATTTTTCTCTCTCAACTTTTCCCCAATGAAAAAAAGCACTACTGAAGCAAGTATTAAAATAACGAGTTTTGCAGTGCGAGGAAACTGTGTTATGTACTCATAACTAAAATACACAATACCTGCAAAAACTAATATAGCTCCAAAAACATAATACAAGCTTTCAACACGCATAAAAACGTTTTTTGGAAAGCTTATATTTAAATTTTTCGGTGAAGTAAGGTTTAAACACACAAAAACTTTGTTTGCTTGTCAAGAAATATTTAAAAATAATGAATGAAAACTCTAGCAAAGCATTGTAAAAAGCCCTCGTAGCTCAGCTGGCAGAGCGCTTGCTTGGTAAGCAAGAGGTCCCGGGTTCAAATCCCGGCGAGGGCTAATTGTTTAAACAAAAACTTGAATCAAAAGGAGGTGTTACACATGCAAACAGATGTTTTAATCATTGGAGGAGGTCCAGCAGGTATTGTAACTGCCTTGACAGCTAGGAAGGTTTATCCTTCAAAAAAGATTGTGCTTGTCAGGCAGAACAAGACTGCAGTGATTCCTTGCGGCATTCCATACATTTTCCACAGGTTGCAAGGCGTTGATCAAGACACTATAAGCGATGAAGTGTTAACTAACAACAATATAGATTTAATAATTGACAAGGTTTTAAGCATTGACGTTGATAACAAGAAAGCAGTATTAGAGCAAGGTGTTAATAACGATAAAGAAATCGTTTTTGACAGGTTAGTGCTTGCTACTGGTTCTAAACCTGTGAAAATACCTATACCTGGCATTGACAAGCAAGGCGTTTGGTTTGTCAAGAAAGATGCTGATTATTTAAAACAGTTAAGACAAGCAGTGTTGCAATCAAAAAATGTTGTGATAATTGGCGGAGGTTTTATAGGTGTTGAGATTGCTGAAGAGTTAAGCAATGTTGAAGGCTTAAACATTCACGTTGTTGAAAAACTACCTCATTGCTTGTTAACGTCTTTTGATGAGGAATTCGCGTTGCAAGCTGAGGAATTGTTAAAGGCTAAAGGCGTTAATATTCACACAAACGTTAGTGTTGAAAGCATTGACGGTGGTGAAAGAGTTACTTCTGTAAAGCTTAGCGATGGAACAGTGTTGCAAGCAGACGTTGTTATTGTGTCCATAGGTGCAAAGCCTAACATTGACCTAGCCTTGAAAGCTGGTTTGAAAATCGGGGATTATAAAGCCATAACCGTGGACGAGTTCATGAGGACGAGCATTGACTACATATTTGCAGTGGGTGATTGCTGTGAAAAGAAAGACTTCTTCACAGGAAAGGCTAAGCCTGTAATGCTTGCTTCAACTGCTTGTCATGAAGCAAGGATTGCTGGTCACAACCTTTACGCGTTAACACTGCATTCAACCACTGGCACTATTGCAGCGTTTTCAACATTTGTTAATGGAACAGTTTTCAGTTCTGTAGGGTTGACAGAGCAAGAGGCTAAACGTTTAAACATAGAAGTGGTTTCAACAAGTGTTGAAGTGCCGAACCATCATCCTGGAAAACTGCCTGGCACAAAGCTTATAAAACTGAAAGCATTGTTTTCCAAGACAGGTGCTTTGATAGGTGTTCAGCTTTCCGGTCCAGAAACAGTTGCAGAGCTTGTGAATTTGATTTCACTAGCAATTCAGAAAGAATTAACAGTGTTTGACTTGTTACAGTTACAAGTTGCTACACATCCATTGATCACTCCAGCTCCAACAGTGTATCCGTTAATAAAAGCAGCGCAATCAGTTATTAACCGTTTTGAAAGCGTTTAAGGCTTTTTCAAGGGGGAGTAGTTCAGCCAGGCAGAACAGCTGGCTCCAGAAATTGGAGCGCTGAGGCTTTGCTATAAAGCAAAACCCATGACTAACTGCTGGTTTTAGCTTTCAAGCTTGAGGAGAAACCAGCAGACCAGGGTTCGAATCCCTGCTCCCCCATTTTTTGATTCTGATTTTTCACGTAACAAAATCGTGAGAACTCATCAAATTTGTTTTTTAAATCTTGTTCAATGTTTGTTTTAAAATGTTTAGTTCTTCATCAAGCATTTTCTCAAATTCTTCAAGTTTGAGCTCTCCAATAACTCCTTTGTCTCTAGATCGCACATTCACTGTGTTATGGGCTTGTTCTTTCTCTCCAACAACTAATACATAGTTAACCTTGTCTAGTTGTGCTTGCCTAATTTTTTTGCTAACAGTTTGGTTGCTGTCATCTAAGCTGCACCAATACTTGTCTTTAAGCTTTTCAAAGATTTGCATTGCGTAATCGTTAAAGTTTTCACTAACAGGTATTATCCTAACCTGGTCAGGACTTAACCATAATGGTAGTTTGCCAGCATAGTGTTCTAGCAAGATGCCTATAAACCTTTCAACACTGCCGTAAATCACGCGGTGGATCATTACAGGCCTGTGATTAGTGGTTCCATCCTTACCCATGTATTTCAAGTCAAACCTTTCAGGCATTTGAAAGTCTAGCTGTATAGTGGCGCATTGCCAACGCCTACCAATACAGTCCTCTATTTCAAAGTCAATTTTTGGACCGTAAAAAGCGCCTTCTCCTTCATTAACAGTGAATTCTAAGCCATTATTTTTCAAAGCGTTTTTCAAAGCGTTTTCAGCTTTATCCCATAGCTCTAGAGAACCCATATAGTCCTGAGGCCTAGTGCTTAAAGCTATGTAATATTTAAACCCGAACATTTTGTAAACAATGTCTATCAATTTTAACACAGCCATGATTTCTTGCTCTATCTGGTCTTCAGTGCAGAATATGTGAGCATCGTCTTGAGTGAAAGCTCTAACCCTGAACAAACCACTAAGCACTCCACTCAATTCATGCCTGTGAACAAATCCAAACTCTGAAAGTTTTAAAGGAAATTCTTTATAACTCCTAACTCTAGACTTGTACACAAGGATTGCTCCAGGACAATTCATGGGTTTAACTGCAAACTCTCTGTCATCAATCTTTGTGAAGTACATGTTCTCCTTGTAGTGATCCCAGTGACCGCTTCGCTTCCAAAGCTCTGCAGACAGTATTAAAGGCGTTTTGATTTCTAAATATCCAGCCTTGTTGTGAAAAGCTCTTGAAAACGATATTAAAGCATTGTAAATCCTTGCTCCTTTCGGATGCCAGAATATGAAGCCAGGCCCGTACTCGCTAATGCTGAACAAGTCCAAGTCTTTAGCAATCTTCCTGTGATCGCGCTTTGCTCGTTCTTCAAGCATTGCCAAGTGCTTTTTTAATTCTTTCTCGTTAAAAAACGCTACGCCGTAAATCCTTGTTAATTGCTTGTTCTTAGCATCTCCACGCCAGTAAGCTCCCGAGATTTTTAAAAGCTTGAAAGCTTTAACAAAGCCAGTGCTTGGCAAGTGCGGTCCTTTGCAAAGATCAATAAAATCTCCGCATTTGTAAATTGTTAATTGTTCACCTTGACTTGCAAACTCATTAACAAGTTCTAACTTGTAAGCATTGTTTTTAAACAATTCTTCACACTCCTGCTTTGAAACAATTTTTCTTTCAAAATCATGATTCGCTTTCACAATTTTCTTCATTTCTTCTTCAACACGCTTTAAATCTTCAGAAGTGATGCTTAAATTGTCAAAGTCATAGTAAAAACCTTCTTCAATGCTTGGCCCGATAGTGTTTAAAGCTTCAGGGTAAAGCTTTTGCACAGCGTATGCTAAAACATGAGCTGCAGAGTGTTGTAGAACATTCCAAGCTTCTTTAGAGTTAAGGTTTAAACATTCAATGTTTAAACTGATTTTCGGTTCAAGTTTTAAACCTAACGCTTTAACAAGTTCAAATCCTGTTATTTGTAGGTCAAAAACTTTTTCATTAATCTTTACCAACACGCAATCTTTTGCTTTTAAAACACTGCCAAGCTTTTCGTTAGCGTTTAACACTAATTCTTCTCCATTAACTTTTAAAAACAACTTGCCATTAAAACCTTTGCTTGATTCATGGCTAGCCATGACTTTGGTTACTGCTTGTTGTATTAAAAATTTTTTTGTTTTTAAAACATTGTTTAAAGATTTATTTTTAAAGCTTTACGCAGTGCCAACACCTTTTTCAGGGAAGAAAGGCTTAGGCATTGCTTCAGTAACCATTTGCATGTACTGTTTAAACCTGTTAATAATGCCTTCAACATCTTTTTTCAGACTGGCTTCTTCTCTAAACAACCTGTCTTTATAAACATGCGTTAATAAGAACTTCATGTAATGCTTTAACAACCAGTGATTGCGAAACTTTTTGTAAGGATCTACAATAAGGTATGCTTTTAATCTTAATGTTAACTCTCCCTTGTTGGTTTTTAAGCGTTTACCTTTAAAACTTGCTTCAACTGTTTTCATGCCTAAAGCTTGAAAGTTTAGCTTGACAAAATGTATTACGAACGGGTTGTTCTGATTTTCTCCGTGAGGAATTCTAAACATTCTCCACCAGATATGGTGTTCTTTAGCACCTCCTTGGTTGACGCGCTCCCAGTACAGTGTTTCCCAATGGTCACTGTCACCGTCAACGTCTGTAAACCCTTCCCTTAAAAACCATTCATGCAAGTGTTTGTAAATGGTTTTGTAATGAAAAACGTTCTCATAAGTGAGTTCAAGGTTTAACGCTTCTATAACGAATCGCTTGTCACTAAGATCAAATTTTCGCGTCATGATAACAATTTTATATTTTCACATTTAAAAGTTTTTTCACAAAAAATTTTTCACAAACCTCTTCACAAATGTTTTAAACAATGCTTGACTGCAACAGTCATGCCTTGCAATGATTATAATAATTATTTTAAAAGCCAAGGCTTTGTAATGCCTAACTACAACAACAGCGTTGCAAACCTTGGAGCTGCGATTCTTAAACGCTTCAAAGCATTGCGGAAAAACAATGTTAAGCCTTTAAAGCTAAGTCTTGATTTTGAAAAAATTGTTTTAATACTTGTTGACGGGTTAAGCCTTGACGTTTATGAATCAGTGTTGAAAACGTTTTCAAAAAAACTTTCAAGCATTGCAAGGCAAGATTTTAAAACAATTACAAGCGTTTTCCCGTCTTCAACGCAAACAGCGATTCCTAGCTTGCTCTCAGGATTAACACCTTTACAACACGGAATGATTGGTTACAAGTTGTTCATCAAGAAAGCTGGAGCATTGATTAATGTTTTACCATTCACTGTTTCAAACGCAAGCAAAAACACTGATTTCAGAATCACTGGCTGGAAGTTTAGACAATTATTCAATTTTAAAACAGTTTTTCAACTTGCCAATGCTGAAACGTTTGCAATACTTCCAAAAACCTTAAAAGCAACACCAATAAATGACAGCCTTTACAAAGGCGTTTCTAAAGCATTGTTTTACAATGATTTCAAAGCCTTGTTTTTAAACATTGAAAAAGTTTTAAGCATTAAGAGAGAAGCATTCATTTATGCTTATATTGACACAATAGATGTTTTAAGCCATGCTAAGGGGATGCTTCACAAAACAACGCTTGCAAGCGTTAAAAAACTTTTCTTCCATATTGACAAGTTTTTAAAAAAACTAAAGAAACTACCAACCAATGCTAGAGTGTTAATAACTTCAGATCATGGATTT
This sequence comes from Candidatus Woesearchaeota archaeon, assembly GCA_021161785.1. Lineage (GTDB taxonomy): Archaea > Nanobdellota > Nanobdellia > Woesearchaeales > JAGGZC01 > JAGGZX01. The sequence continues at coordinate 6,634 of JAGGZX010000069.1, forward strand.
ATAGCTAAAGCTAGTGTTGTGAACATTTATGAAAAAGCTCCAAGAATTAAAGAATTGCAAGCAGTGCCTGTTCAAGGAGAATTTTCTGTGAGGTATATAACTTTAAAAAGCAATGCTGAGCAAGAATTCTTAAAACTTTACAATGCAAAGCTTTCAAAGTTTGCAACACTTTTTTCTCGTCAAGAATTTTTAAACACGAAAATTTTAGGTTTTGGAAAACCCTTCCCTGGTTTGAAACACTTCATTGGTGATTACGTGTTAATACCAAAACTTGGACATGTCTTAGCAGCTGGAAGTGTTGAAAAGCGTTTAAAATCATTCCATGGTGGTTTGTCAAAGCAAGAAATGACTGTGCCTTTAATCATTACTTAAAACAATTTTAAAACAAAACAATGCTTAACAAGCTTTAACAACGTGATTGATGCGGGGGCAGGGATTCGAACCCTGGAAGGTGCTACACCACCAGGTGTCTTATCATCATCGCATTGCTCAGTGCTCAAGCACACCTGATCTTGAGCCTGGCCCGTTTGGCCACTCCGGCACCCCCGCAAAGAGCAAGGCTTGCCTTTTTTTTTACTTGCCATTTTTTATTGATTTTTCAATTGGTTTTATGGTTTCTTGATCAGTGTTGTTTCTTAAACTTTTTATATGTTTTCACAATTGTGTAGTGCTTTGCCCAGTGCGAAATATGTTTTCAAGATTAACAAATTATTTAAATGTGAACTTCTTAAAACACTAACACAACATATGGGGTTGTGAATGTTTCATAACAAGCATATATGGTGTTCTCATGAAATGCCCGTTTTGCAACTATCCAGAATCAAGAGTTATTGAAACTAGAGAAATCGGTAACGCTATAAGGCGCAGGCGGGAATGCCTTAAATGTGGTAAACGCTTCACAACGTATGAACGCATTGAGCACAGCCCGATCATTGTTGTCAAGAAAGATGGTTCTAGAGAGAAGTTTGACATTGAAAAGATAAAGCAAGGCGTTTTGAAAGCTTGCGAGAAAAGGCCTGTGACTATGGATCAAATAGAAGACCTTGCTAGCAAGGTTGAGTCTGAAATCTTAGCGCTTGGCAAGTCTGAAGTGTCTTCAAAAATTATTGGTTTGAAAGTAATGAAGCATTTGAAAAAGCTTGACAGGGTTGCTTACATAAGGTTTGCTTCTGTTTACAGAGAGTTTGCAGACGTTGAAGACTTTTTTAAAGAATTGAAACGCTTTGCAAGCAAAACGTCTAGCAAAGCTTGAGATTTTTACAACAAGAATTGCGAGGTGAGATTATGAGTTATAAGCTTGGATCTTTGCACAAAGTTATCAAGCGCGACGGCAGGGTTGTTGATTTTGACGCTCAACGCATTGAAACTGCTGTTAGAAAAGCTTGTAAAGCAACAAACACTTGTGACGAAGAACTGCCCAGGCAAGTGACAGAACTTGTTATTAAATCTTTAAACAACAGGTTTAAAGGTAAAACCCCCTCAGTTGAAGACGTTCAAGACGTTGTTGAAGAAACGTTAATACTTCTAGGTCAAGCAAAAGTTGCTAAAGCTTACATCTTGTACAGGGAACAACGCCACGAGTTAAGAGTTGAAAAGATGAAAGTTTTAAACAAGAAAACGCTTGACGAGGTTGACAAAGCTTTTGATTTAAACGCTTTAAAAGTGCTTGCTTCTAGGTATTTAAAGAAAGATCTTTCAGGAAGAATTGTTGAGTCTCCTAAACAATTATTCCAAAGAGTTGCACTACACACCTGTTTAAGCGATTTGTTGCACAGCCCAGAGTTTTATGACAAGCAAGCAAGTCAAGATGTTAAGCCTTTAAAAAAATTTGAAGACTTAAACATTGAAGAAATACTTTCAAAAAAGCCTAGGATTGGAAGTTTCTTTTTAAACCAGTATCATGTTAAATGGTTGCACATGCTTTACAACATTTTAAACAGTGAAGGCAAGATGAAGAAAACGTTTGAACAAGTAGTTCAAGACTTGTGTGACGGAACTGCTGACAAGTATGAAAAATTTGCTCAAGAATATTATGACGTGATGGTTTCAAGAAAGTTTTTGCCAAACACTCCTGCATTGGTTAATTTCGGACATGCTTACGGCATGGGAAGCGCTTGCTTCGTGTTAGATGTTGAGGATGACTTAAAAAGCATTATGGAAACGTTGAAGAACGCTGCGCTGATATTCCAAGCCGGTGGTGGTTGTGGTTACAATTTTTCAAAGATAAGACCTAAAGGTGACGTTGTTAAAACTTCCACAGGCGTTGCTTCCGGACCTGTGAGTTTTATAACGCTTTACGACAAGATGACTGAAGTTATTAATCAAGGAGGTGTTCGCAGAGGAGCTAACATGGGAATATTAAACATTGACCACCCAGACATTGAAGAGTTTATAAAAGCAAAAGAGGGTAACAAGGCTTTGAGAAACTTTAACATTTCAGTGCTTATAAAACCTGACTTTTGGCAAGCATTGGAAAACAAGGAGAACTACAAGCTAGTAAATCCTAGGGATGGCAGTGTTTGGCGCGAAATAAGCGCTGAAGAATTGTTTGACATGATCGCTTATCAAGCTCGTAACTATGCAGAGCCTGGCGTGTTGTTCATGGACAATATTAACAAGCACAACCCCTTGCTTAAAGCTTTAGGACCTATAATAACCACTAATCCTTGCGGCGAGGTGTTGCTCTACCCGAACGAGGTTTGCAACTTGGGAAGTGTTAACATTGCAGAATTTGTAAGCTTTGATGAAAAAACAAAGCAAGCAAGAGTTGATTGGGAAGAACTAGCAAGGGTTGTCAGGATTGCAACAAGGTTTCTAGACAACACTGTTGACATCAACAATTATCCTCTAGAAGAAATCAGGCGCATGGCTAGAACCACTAGAAAGATTGGCTTAGGCGTCATGGGTGTTGGAGACGCTTTTTACAAGATGCGAGTAAGGTATGATTCTCAACAAGGCCTTGAATGGATGGAGCGCTTCATGGAGTTTGTAAACTATCACAGCAAGCTTGAAAGCATTGAACTAGCAAAGCTTAGAGGTTGCTTCCCATTGTTTGAAAAAAGCTTTTACAGTGAAGGAAAACTTCCTTTTGAAGGCTTTTACTCTGGAAAAAAACATCTAGACTGGGATTTAATTGTGAATCAGATAAAGCAGCACGGGCTTAGAAACGCGTTCACAACAGTTATAGCACCAACTGGAAGCATTTCAATGATCGCAGGCACTAGCAGCGGCATTGAACCAGTTTTTAGCTTAGTGTTTGAAAAACGCGTTGTTGTGGGCACGTTTTTCTACACAGACCCTGTTTTTGAACAAGCTCTGCGCAGCTCTGGCTTGTACAGTGATGAATTGCTTTCAAAAGTTTCTGAAAACCGCGGCAGCTTGAAAGGCGTTGAAGCACTTCCAGACTGGTTTTACAATGTTTTCGTAACAGCAATGGATATTAGTCCTGAAATGCATGTTAAGGCGCAAGCAGCTTTCCAGAAATGGGTTGACAGTAGCATTTCAAAAACCATTAACATGCCTTCCTCAGCAACTGTTGAAGACGTTAAGAATGCTTACTTGCTAGCTTACAAGCTTGGCTGTAAAGGCTTAACAGTTTACAGGGATGGCAGCATTCAAGAACAAGTACTCGTAGCTGGAACTGGCGAGTCTCAAAACATTAAAAAAGAAGGTGAGAAAGATCAAGAAATAAGTGGAGAGCCTGGTGAAGAACCTGGCAGTGATGGTTTAGAGAAATGCCCTGTTTGCGGAAGCACTAACTTGCGAAGAGCTGAAGGTTGCGTTACTTGCATGGATTGTGGTTGGAGTAAGTGCGCAGTGTCTTGACCAAGCTGAAGGTTTGATACGCATGCCTTTAAAGAAGGGTTTGGTACACATTTATTATGGCGACGGCAAGGGTAAGACTTCTGCAGCTCTGGGACTCGCTTTGCGAGCCATTGGTCACGGCTTGAAAGTTATCGTGATACAGTTAATGAAGGGCAGGCAATGGATTGGAGAGTTTAAAGCTCAAGAGAAAATACCCAACTTTATTGTAAAACAGTACGGGACAACAAGCTTTATAAACTTGTACGCTCCTGACAGCAAGGATAGGGAAAGAGCTGTTCAAGGATTGTTGTTTGCAGAGCAAGTCATGAAGCAAGGCGTTTATGATGTTGTAATCATTGATGAGAGCTTGTACGCTGTTGAGTATGGCTTGATACCTTTGTCAAAGCTTGTTGAAATTGTTAAGAACAAGCCTGCAAACGTTGAGCTAGTCTTGACTGGGGGTAGAGATCCTCCTGAAGAATTGTTAAGACTTGCTGATTATGTGACGCACATGAGTATGGAGAAACATCCTTTTATGGACGGTGTTCAAGCAAGACAAGGCATTGATTTTTAAAAAGATTTATTACTCATTGCTCGGTAGTGTCTAAAACAAAAAATTTTTAAATGCAACGCTTTCGCAAACAAGGACATGCAAGCATTGAATGAAGCTAAGAACGTTCTAGCATTCATCCTAGGCGGTGGTAAGGGTTCAAGGCTTTGGCCTTTAACACAGCCAAGAGCAAAGCCTGCAGTTCCGTTTGCAAATTACAGGGTTATAGACTTTGTTCTAAGCAACATGTACCACTCAGGCATTAGAAAAATATTAGTGTTAACACAGTACAAGTCATACTCATTGCACAAGCATTTAAAATATGGCTGGTACTCATTGTTCGGCAACAGCAAGTATGAATTCATAATGACGCTGCCAGCAAGCCAAGGCTATGGTGACGGCTGGTACAAAGGCACTGCTGACGCAATAACTCAAAACTTACGCTTCATAGAAGAAGAAAACCCTGACATTGTAAACGTTTTCGGAGGAGACCATGTGTTCTTCATGAACGTTTCCCAAATGAATCAATACTTGCTAGATAAAAATTGCGACTTAGCGATTGCAGCAATACCAGTGCCTGTAAGCCTAGCAGCTAAGACTTACGGCGTGTTAGTGATTGATCAAGATTGGAACTTGACAAGTTTTGAAGAAAAACCTGAAAACCCAACGCCATTACCAAACAATCCAAACTACTGCTTAGCATCCATGGGTAACTACGCTTTCAAGCCACACGTTTTGCTAGAAGAGTTAGCCCTAGACCTTGAAAAAGAAACAACCATGGATAAAGAATTAGTAAAGCAATATCCAGACAAGTTCTCAACGCACGACTTTGGATATGACGTTATCCCTTCAATGCTTAGGCATGAGAAAAAGGTTTGCGTTTACAACTTTGAAGAAAACTTTGTTCCAGGCATGGCACAGCACTACTGGAGAGACATTGGCAACATTAGAGAATACTACATTGCAAGCATGGAACTGCTAGAACAACAAGCCAGGATCAACATTTACAATCAAGAATGGCCAGTGTTAACATATATTGAAACGCAAGAACCAGTAATGGTAAAGCGTTCAAGCCTTGAAAACGTTTTACTAGCAAACGGTGTTGTTGTTAACAACTCGGAATTAGAACGCTCCATTTTAGGTTACGGTGTTAACGTTGAAAACTCTCAAGTCAAGTCTTCAATACTGTTAGGCTACAACATTGTAAAAAACGCTGTTATAAAAAACACGATCATTGACCGCGGCGTTGAAATACCTGAAGGTTTAACCCTAGGCCTAGACCCAGAGCAGGATCGTTCTCTAGGATTGCTTGTTTTTGAATATGAAAGCCTTGACCATGCAATAACTGTTGTGCCTAAAGGTTTCAAGTTTTAAACGCTTATTTTAGCTTAGGTTTTCACATGCATATCAACATAAATCAAATAGGCACTCCAAGGTTTCTAAGCATTGGCAAAGCAATAGTTATTAATAAAACAATAACGAGCACTATGCTAACATAAGTCCAAGTCTTTAAAGCTTTACGCTTAGCAAGACTTTCAATTCTTGACTTTTTATGCCTAGTTTTAAAATTAACGTAAAACCATGCGTAAATGCTTGTCAAAACTGTTAGCAACATCCTGCCACCGTCTAAAGGGCCTATGGGCAGCAAGTTTGCAAGTCCTAAACCAATGTTTATTATGAAAACCCATTTCAAAACTTCAAAAACAGTTGCGAACTTCCAAGGCAACAATTTTTGGTCATAATGCCAAGTTATCGTAATACCTAGAAACGCTTGCGAAGCATTTTTTTGGTTAACACCAGCTGTTAAGTTGTAAACGCCTGAAACGCCTTTAAAAATAACTGTGTCGTTAGGCTTTAAACTTTTAACAGCTCTTCTAAAGGTTTCAACGTCAAAAACTGGTTGTTCGTTAATGGTTTGAAAAACCATTCCAGGTTTCAAGCCAGCTTTCTCTGCAGGGCTGTTCTTTGCAACTTCTAAGATTTCAAAACCTTGAGGCTTTAACAAGTGGTTCCCTAAAGGTATTATCGCAAAGTTTAATATTAAAAACACTGCGAGAGCTGCAACCATGTTGCCTAAAGGTCCAGCTGCGAAAACACTGTGTTGCACGAAAGGTTTTTGCTTTTCAAGCTTTTTCTCGTCAAGCTCAACAAAAGCGCCTGGTAAAGGTCCGAACAATGCTAAGCCAGAACTCTTAATCCTTATCCCGTTAATAACTGCTAGCAATCCATGACTAAACTCGTGCACAACCACAGCTATGAATATCGCTATCAATGTTTTAAACAATGGGAACTTTATAGGGCTTCCTGGAACTTTAACACCTGGCAACACTGGAACAAACGTTGCTTGAGCTGAAGGCTTTGTTAAAGCAATGTAAAAACCTTTGAAAAGCATTCCAGTAACAACGAACATGCCTATAAAACCTAAAACAATGCCAACCCAGCCAGTGATTCTTAAAAGTTTTTTATGCTTACAAGCAAAGCTTTTCATCTGTTTTAAACCAAGGTTTGTGTGCACTAAGCCTACAATGCCTTGCCATTGAAACCTCTTCCTAAAAACAAGTATTAAACCTATAACCACGACGTAAAAAGAAATTGTGAGCCAAGTGTCAGACAAGGGTTGCATTGTAACGTTAAAAACGTTTTAACACAAAAATTTTAAGGTTTTGCTTCGCGCTAAAAAAACTTTACAAGCTTTCAATATGCTTTAATAAGTCTCAACAAATCACTTCTTCTTCACAGGGCGCAAGTCCTTACTACCACAATACCTACACTTCACTTTCCCAGCTAGCACAGCAGTATGGCTAGCTTTAATCCTACGCTTACAATGCCTGCAAACATAAACCCTGTGGAACAACCTTGCCTCAGCTTCTTGAAACTTTGCCATGATCCACACCTAGTGAAAAGTGAACAATGCTAAAAACATCTTTGGTTTAACGAACAGCTTTTAAAATCTTTTTACCCAAAACATCCCAATAATGCACTGTCGCTCCTTCCACAACCTTTTCTCGCAACTCTTCAGGAATTTCCAAGTCAAACGTTTCATAACTTTCAAGATCCATGACGTTTGCAATGCTTCCTTGAACGCTTAAAACTTGCGCGTTTTTCTTTTCAATAATAGGTACTTCTATGTCTTCATGAGCTGGCTTTACAATGTTCCTCTTCTTATTGTCAATAATGCCAACTGCTGTAATATTTGCTTTCGCGCTTCCATGCTTTCCAGGAGCTGACGTTTTAACATCTAACACTATGCAAGGCTCGCCGTCAATAACCACATAACTCCCTTTTTTTAAACTACCAACGCTAACATGTTTTACAGTCATGATAACACACCTCCAAAGTTTTTAAGCAGTTTGATTTTAAAGCTTAAAACTTTTAGTTTTAAAGCTTTGTTTAAAGCGTTGTAATGATTTTTTAATGGTTTCTCAAAGCGTTTTTAAATATTTTGAAATTTCAGCTTCTAATTGCTTAACGTTTAAACCCTTGCTAGCTAGCAATTCTCTCTCTAAACGCTTGAATTCTTTGTGATGGTAATGATTTTTAAATTTGTGTTTAAACCCTAGCTTGTAATGTAGTAATTCGTGAAGCATTATGTAATCAACAAGGTTTTCAGGGAACTTTTCAACAAGCTTTGAAAAGCTTATCGTGTTCGTTGCGAAATCATAATATGCTAGGGTTCTTTTTGAAAAACCTTTAAACCGCAACTTTGGCATTTCCAAGCTATTGTTAAAAAATGTTTTGTTAACGCGTTCAAAACTCTTTGTTAAAACTTCAGGGTATTGTGCATTACTGTCAACTTGTAAAACTCTTGGCAACTTGTTCAAAAAATTGTTGTAAAGCTTTACGTTCATGCTTTGAAACTTCTTTTTGAAAAGCTTTGCCAAGAGTTCTTCAAGCATTCCTTGAAAAATGTCATCACTAATTGCTAGCCATGAAGCACTAGCAACCACTTCTAACAACTTGGTGTTGTAATGATATATTGCTTTAGCAGTGAATGGTTTTAAACGTTTTGAAAACCTTAAACTAGTGTTTAAACGCTTGCCTAAAACCTTAAAAACCGCAATGTCTAAAGCTTTAGACTTGTCTAAAACCTGCATTTTAAGATTAATCTTCATGAATTACTGCGTTTAAAACCTTAGAATAGCTGCTATGCCTCCAATGTTTTTCAACTGCACACCTTCACGTGTTTTGTTACTAGCAATAAAAACTTTTGTGGCATACTCTTCAGCAATCGCTGACAATTCTTTAATAATGCTTTCATCAACGTCTTCGCTCAAGATTAAAGTTTCAACGCTAGAGCTTAAAAGTTTTTGTTTTACCTCGTCATAACCATAAGCTGTGAGTTTAGGATTCTTAGCTAGCATAGTGAAAAACTTTCGCAACACTTGCTTTTCCTCAATGATCGCTTCGTTTGCTAAAACATCAGCGCTGCGCTCAACAAGCTCGTGCAACCCATACTCGCCAGCATAACCAATGTCTTTAACAGCAACAACTTTCTGCTTCAAATCACTTGGCAAGTAATCCCCGTCTAAAAACAAGTTTTTCGTAGGTCCAGGACCTCCAACGATTATGCCTTTCAAGTTTTTATCACTGAAATGTTTTTTCGCAGCTTCACCGATTTCTTTAAAGAAATCTTTAAGCAAGCCTTCACGAACCCTTTCAAACCTTTGAGCAGAGTTATGCACTAAAACATGATTTGCAAAGAAGTTATTAGTGCTTGTTGAAATATCCACGAGCTGCCTAACACCTACAACGCTGTCAATGCTTGTTATTTCTTCAACCTTGTTCTTATTATTAACCCTGACTAAAACTTTTAAACCCTTCTTAAGCTTTTCAGCAGGTAATTGTCTAAACAGTTTTTCCTTGCCAGCACTATTTTTCTTTTTCAATACAAAAAACAAGTGGTCTGGAGAAGCTTCAATGGTAAAGCCTTGCCTCCCAATCTTTATTAGCAAGGTTTCCTGCTTTGTAACACTCCAATAATCAGTTATCACTGCCTTGCAAACTCTTTGTTTTTCAAAATCAAAACCTAGAACAACATCTCCAATTTGCAAAGATTTCAACATTGCAGCACCGCTAGGAGTTAAAACCTTTGTCAAAGGGCTTAAGCACTGACCTCCAGCCCTGGTCTTGCCAGGAACAGCGCTTTTTTTATGCTCTAAGTGAATAATAGACTTTCCTTGTAACAATCCAAAATCAGCTTCTTTACGCTCAACAATTAACAATCCATAACTAGTTTTCTCAACAAGCATTTGCTTTAAAGGCTCCAAGACAAAGTACTTGTCGCAACGATAAACGCGTTGCTTTAAAGGTATTGGAGGTTCAATACTCCAAACTTGAATGTCAGGCCTGCCTTCGCGTTCAGAAACATTTCCAGAAAACACTGCCAAGCCGTTAGGAGGTGTTTCTTTAAACAATTTTAAGTGTTGAATCATTTTCTCAAGAGCTGCAATAACGTTCTTCCTAGTTGTAGCGCTTTTAATGTTAGAAGCAGTGCCTTGCTCTTGGCTTAAATGCTCTAAAACCTTGTTCAAACTATAACCTTGAGGAATGTAAACACTAACCAGTTCTGTGTGCCGCCCCCTAAACCTTGAAAGCTGGTTGATAAAACTCTTCAATTTCAAACGATCAGCTTCTGAAATGCTAGCGTTTAAACCCATAATCATAGTGCTTAACGCTTTGTTTAAAAAAATTTTGGATAACACTCTAAAACATAGCAAGATTTTAAAAACTCTTTAACAACACCTTAACTCATGACACACACCAAATTTTCAAATCAAACCTTAAGCAATGCCAGGCAGAAAGCTTTTGAAAACACTGTTGAAAAGCTTTCCAAAGCTTTCGGTAACGATTTTTTAATATCAAACCTTATATCAATTATTGAAGACTCGCAACGCGTTTTGAACACTTATGCTTCTAGAATGTTAAACTTGCTTGTTGTATTGCTTCCAGAGATCGGTTTTGAAGATTTCAAGCCAGAAATAATTGCTGAAGTTTTAAACAATTGCGACAGTGTTGAATGTTTAAAAAACAATCTGGGTTTAACCTTTAAGACTTGTGAAAACTTGGAAGTTTTAAACCTTGCTAAAAGCTTGGCAAGTCTTGTTTTAAAAACAAACAATTTTTTAAAGCAACAACAAGAATTGCTAGATGTAACGCTTTCAAAACATGCTCCAAGGTTGAAAACTGTTGCTGGTTCAACAATTGCTGCTAAACTGTTAAGACAAGCTGGCGGTTTGAAAAGCCTTGCCTTAATGCCTGCTTCTAAGATTCAAGTTTTAGGAGCTGAGAAAGCATTGTTCAGGCATTTAACTGCTAACACGAAACCTCCAAAGCATGGATTCATTGCTAATCATAAATTGCTAGCAGGTTTTGAAAAAAAGCTTCGGGGCAAAGCTGCTAGGGTTATTGCAGAACACATAAGCATTGCTGCTAGAGCTGATTATTTCAAAACAAGTTTAACGCCAAGCCAGGTCTTGAATGATTTGAACAAGGCTTTAGAAAAAGTAAGGGTTAAAGCCTGAAAATGGTGTTGTTTTTAAACGCTAAGCTTAGAGTGTTTTCAAAACCTGAAGATGATTACAACTCTGTACTTCAAGGTTTAAGAACGCTTTCAGGGCTTGACTGGGAAGCTTTAAAAATTAAGCCTAAGATCACAATTGCTAAAGGTTTTGAAGACAAGACTATTAAAATTCTTGAACTCAGCATTAACAAGAAGAAGCTTGTTTCAAGCTTTGTTAATAACTTGTTAAGCCACTTGTCAAAAACTGACATTGCATTGCTTGAAAAACAAATCTCTTCAAGGATTGACGAGAATTGCAATTTTTACATACGCTTGGACAAGAAAGCTTTACAAAAAGGTTCTTGGATCATAATTGAAGGCGGTGATTGTTATCACGTGAAAATCAACCTTGGCGTTTACCCTAATAACAAGTCTAAAGCAGTGCAAGAATTAAAGCTTTTCTTACAAGGCTTTGTTAATGAACACTGAAACAGCTTTGATTTGTGTTTTTTTACAAAAATATTTTTATAAGGGAGTTCAAAACTATGCTCATGGCTGTGCGTAAACCTTTATTCACTCCTTGGGGTGTTGAAGGAGAAATTGATTATGACAGGATTATCAAAGAGTTTGGCTTGGAAATCATTAGTGATGAATTATTGTCAAAGCTTTCAAAGCTTGCTAAGGGTTTACACCCATTGCTTGAGAGAAAAGTTTTTTTTACGCACAGGGATTTGCCTTGGCTGTTAAGTAAGATTGCTAGTGGAGAAAAGTTTTTCCTCTATACTGGCAGAGGACCTTCTGAAAAAACGCATTTAGGACACTTAATACCTTGGATTGTTACGAAATGGTTCCAAGAAAAGTTTAAAGCTCCGCTAATATTCCAATTCACTGATGATGAAAAGTTCTTGTTCAAGCAAGATTTAAGTTTAGACAAGGTTAAAAGCTTGGCATTGGATAATGCTTTAGACGTTATTGCTTTAGGATTTGATGAGAAATTAACGTTTTTTTTGTTTGACACCATGCATGCTGACTTGCTCTATCCTCAAGCGTTAAGAATTGCTAAAAAAGTTACTTTCAACACTGTTAAAGCAGTGTTTGGCTTGAACCAGAGCAGTAATATTGGCCAAATATTTTTCACTTCAATGCAGGCTGTTCCAGCATTCCTGCCGAGTGTTATATTAGGTAAAAACATTCCTTGCTTAATACCCATGGGTTTAGATCAAGACCCTCACTTTAGAATTGCTCGTGACGTTTTGCCAAGGCTTGGGTTTTACAAGCCTGCGTGCATGCATTCTAGAATGCTTAAAGGCTTAACAGGCAGTGCTAAGATGAGTGCTAGTAAAAGTCCTAACGATGTCTTGTTCTTAGATGATTCCTTGCAAGTGGCTGAGCGTAAAATCAAAAACGCTTTCACTGGCGGTCGTGAAACAGCTGCTGTGCAACGAAGCAAAGGTGGTAGGCCTGAAATTTGCTCAATATTTAACTACTTCCAGTACTTCTTTGCAAGTGATGAAGAGTTATCAATTATTGAAAGCGAGTGCCGTAAAGGTTTGCGCTTGTGCGGTGATTGTAAAAAACAGTTAATTGAGAAAGTGTTAAAGTTTCTAGAACAGCATCAAAAAGCGAAAGAAAGAGCTAGGGAAAAGCTTGAAAGATTCTTTTTTAGTAGTGAATGTTTGAGAAAGGTTTTATCTTAACATAAAAGCTTTTTTATGTGTTGTTTAAAAAAGTTTCTTGAAGCAGTGTTTACAGATTCTAAAATTCTAAGAGCAGGTATTATAGCGTTTTTCAAATCACAGCTTAAAAGCACTAAAAACTCGTCTCCATAGTCGTAACGTCTCAAGGCTATAATGTCTAAAGGCCTATCTTGAAATGTTTGCAACTTCTTCTGCCTTGTAGCTTTATAGATTGCTTTACCAATGGTTTTTAAGTATTCATCAACTACTTGCTGACCGAAAGCCATGTTTGCTTCATGCATGTTAACAAGGTCTATCCACAAGTAAGCCCCTATGTTTTCTAGAATTTCAGGTTTTTCTTTCACAAGCATTGCTAAGCCGCGGACAGTGTAAAGCTTTGTTGAATCATCAATGCTAAAGTATTGTTCTAAACCATGCTTTGCTATCACTTCTGCTTGCTTGCTATACGTTTGCACCAAGTCTTCTAACTGCTTATCCTCCAAGGTTTTTCCGTGGACAAAGACAATTATTGGTTTTAACTGCTTCGTGTATTTTAAGCGTTCTTCAACATTGTTTAAGTATTGTTTTATACTTGTTTCAAGGTCATTGTCTTGTTGCTCTGTGTTTATGTAAACGCCTAAGCTGTAAGCATGGTATTGCTCTCCATTACTTGTTTTAATAACAGTGTAAGGTCTTACAGCTTCATTCGATTTTTGAGCTTCTGCAATGTTTGTTCCTATGCCTAGGCGTACTATTAATTGTTTTGAATTCTTTACAATGCTTTTAAACCTTGACAAGTCTTGTTTTTCTTGCTTTGCATTTGTTGTTTCATAATTGCACAGCATTTTTTTGTTTATAATACAAACACATTTATAAAGTTTTCGCTACTTTTCGGTAGTTATGTTTATAAAGGGGTTTTTAAACATTTAAAAACCATTTAAAAAGGCTTTAAAAACCTTTAAAAACACTTAACAGTCAAAACACTGCATAGAAACATTTAAAAACACTGACAAGGCATATATAAATTACAAACAAATTACAAACAAAACATAAAAACAATGCAAAAAACTAAACGCGAAAAACTAAACAAGCAAATCGGAGGTGGTTAAATGACAATCGTAAGCTTTGTGTTCACGAAACTACTAGCAGAGAGAGGCGCTCCTTACAGGGGTAAGATCTCAATAAACAACAATGTAGCAATCACAAGCCTTGAAGAAGCAAAACTACCAGGCACGAGCAATGCTTTAAAATTCAAGTTTAAATTCACAACGAGTTACGAGCCAAGCGTTGGCAACATCTTAATAGAAGGCGAGTTGTTATACCTTGCAGGTTCAAACGCTGAAGAAATAGTTAAGGAATGGAAAGAAAGCAAGAAGCTGAAAAGCGAGATTGGTAATCAAGTGTTAAACGCAATACTTTCAAAAGTTAATGTTGAAGCATTGCTTTTAAGCAAAGAAGTAGGACTTCCACCGCCAATACCCTTGCCAAGGATTGCTGCAAAACAAGTGAGTGACAAGCAATCCCAAACAAGCAGTGAAGAAGACAGAGAAAGCTCTAAACATAAAAAAACCAAGCATTAAAAAATTTTCATTCAAATTATTTTTTCATTGATTCTTCTTGTTAAACAATTCTTTCAAAGACTTGCTCTTCAACACGTAAATAAAAACAACTAGTTCTAAAATCAAGAATAACAAGTTTTCAACAAAACCAATCATTGAAATGAAAAAACCTACAACCATTGATACTAGCAAGTAAATCATGTGCACTGCAAGAACAATTAATATTAAAAGCCTAGCCCAATCTTTTTTAAGGTTTAAACCCCTAGCTATTGAGAATAAAAACACACCCCCAGCAAATGAAGCAATGCCTAAAACAATAAAAAACGTTGTAAAACCTGTAATGACAGGGCTTTCAAAACGTGTTGTTTTTAAACCATAATAAGGTAAGAACCCAATGTACAGGAATATAGCTCCAATAATTATTAAAAAAACAGCCCAGATGTAAGTACTAATTGTTAAACCTTTCAAAACAACCTTGTTTTGATCTTGAAACTTTTTATTACCTGCTTTTTTATTATCTGCTAAGTCATTGCTCAAGTTTTCACCTACTGCTTGTTCTTGTTTACGTTGTCTTGTTTAAAAAATTGTTTTGCCTGCTTTGAAAACAATAAATAACCAAAGACAAAGCTAGCAATAACTAATTCAGACCAGAACAATATGTATAAAAGCCATTCAACGCCAGCATTTCTTGTTAGAGATGTTAAAAAGTTTGCATACGCTGGTAGCGGATTAATAGACAGTAATAAATAGTTCAAAACAGTTAGGACTATTAGTAAAAGCCCGAAAACACTGATGATTATTAAAAGCCAAACAGCAATCAATTTTAAAACGTTAAGAATAAGTAGTAAAAACCCTGTCCTAGGATGGCTAGGTTTGAATTCCACCAGCGTTGTCAAGCTACTCATCATTAATAAAAAGCTTGAAATAATGCTTAATATTAAAGCCCAACGCTTACCTCTGCGCAAGCCCTGACCAATCTTGAAGTAAACAAAGCCAACAACCATCACTATTGCGAATGATAAACTAGTAAACACTAATGAAGCTGGTGTTAAGAACGCTTTTCCAAATTTTGCAGTTGTTTTTACAATTCCAAACACGCGCATTAAAAACCAGGCCAAGCACAAGAACGCTAAAACATAATAAAAAATTGAGATCTTGTTAATAACACTTTCAACTCTGGCAAGGTTGTTTCTTGTCTTGCCTTGTCTTGCTTTGTCAAGCATTTTAAAACAACCCAAAATTGCTTGTGAATCACTCTTAACACTGGTTTATAAAGTTTTTTCAAGGCTTGGCAGAGAATTTGACTTACCACCAATACTCCTGCTAAGGATTACTGCAAAACAAGTGAGTAGCAAGCAAGTCTAAGCAGGTAGTGGAGAAGACAGAGAAACTCCCTAAATATGAAAAGTTAAGCTTTGCATTGGTTTAGAATTTTCTATCAATCTTCCTCTTTTAATCTTCTAATAAATATTCTTTTCTCCAAATAGGTTCTGTTTTCTCACTCAATTCTTTATCAAATTCTTCTAAGGTTTTATTATACTCTTCAGATTCTAATGCTTGTTTTGCGAATTCATCTTGGGATTTAGTAGTTTTAGAAATGATATTCTCTCTAAAATTTTTCCAATGATCCCTAATAGAGCAAGGCATTAACCAGTTTTTAGGTTTATTTTTAAATTCATGGTTAGGATCATACCCATACTTTATCTGCCATTCCCTTCCTTTTTTAAACAAGTCTGAAAATAAAGCGTCAGCTAATTTTTTATTTTGCTTGTACAATTCTTTAATATTGTCCTCATAGTAAGGGACAAAAACGCACGGCATAATATTCCCATTCCAATCAACATATAAATAGCCGCCAGACCTACCATAAGCTATACATCCGTCTGATAAGACACCAGAATTCCAAAAATCAGCAACACAGTACTTTTTTTCTTTCAACAAATACTCCCATCTTCTATAAAGTTTAACTCTCTGCGCAGGGGTTATCATCAACTCTTTTGCATCTTTTGCCTGTCCAATAGGCATCAATTGAAACATCCACATATAACTCGCTCCAAATTCATTAAAAACAAAATCATAAAATTTATCATCTAAAAGAGTATCAATATTCTTTTTAGTTACTGTAATTGAAGCTCCAAACACAACACCAGCCTCCTTTAAATTATTTGCCACTTCTACAACTCTTTTAAAAATCCCCTTCCCCCGCCTTTCATCTGTTTCTTTTTCAAAACCTTCTAGTGAAATCGCTGGAGTAACATTACCTAATTCTGCAAGTTCCTTAGCATATTCTTTATTTATTAA